>NZ_JASGBV010000110.1:0-14075 GCF_030053245.1 Stenotrophomonas sp. RS-48 | reverse complement strand
GCCATGCCCGGCGAGCGCAGCGGACAGAAAAGCCGCCGGGCATGGCCCGGCGCTACCGGCAGGCGGGCCGGTCACATCGGGCGCGCAGCTCCGTCTTGGGACACAATCCAGCAGGAGCTGCCGCCATGACGACTTTCGCTGCAACGATCGACGAGACGCTTGAACGCGAGCTGCCGGCGGCCAGCAGTGGCTGCCAGCACGCCTATGGGCGCATCGTGCTCGCCTGCCAGAACACCGTGACCGCCATCGCCCTGGCCATCACCGGCGATCGCCAGGCCAGCGAGGACATCGCGCAGGAAGCGTTCGTGAAGGGCTGGCAGCAGCTGCACCAGCTGCGCAGTTCCACCAGCTTCCTGCCCTGGCTGCGACAGATCACCCGCAACCTCGCGCGCGACTGGCTGCGTGCACAGCGCGGCAGGCCCCTGAGCGGCGAGGCCGCCGAAGTTGCGCTGGGCATGGCGGCCGACCCCTCGCCGACTGCCGCCGACCGCCTGCAGCGACTGGAAGAGGAGGTTGCCGCCGAGGACATCATCTCGGCGCTGCCCACCGACAGCCGCGAAGTCCTGCTGCTTTACTACCGGGAAGGTCAGCGCTCGCAGCAGGTGGCGGACCTGCTGGGCCTGAGTGATGCGGCGGTGCGCAAGCGCCTGTCGCGGGCCCGCGCGCAGGTCCGCGAGGGACTGCTGCAGCGCTTCGGCGAATTCGCGCGCAGCAGCGCACCCAGCGCTGCCTTCGCAACCACCGTGGTCTCGATGGTGCTGATCGCTGCGCCCGGCACGGCCAGTGCCGCGATCCTGCTCGGCACCGGTGTGGGCATTGGCGGCAGCAAGCTGGGGTTGGGCGGCGCCAGCGCAGCCGGTGGTACCGCGATGGGATCGCTGACAGCGGCGCTGGGGCACCTGCATCTGGTCCCGGCCCACAACTGGGCAGCGATCGCCGGTGCCGTGCTGGGCGGCGTGCTGGGCAGCTACCTGGGCGGTCGCTTCCTGCTGTCCTACGCCGAAACGGAACCGGAGCGGACCCAGGTCCGGCGCTTCGTCCATCTCAACACCTGGACCGTGATGGCCTGCTGCCTGTCCATACTGCTGGTCGTGCTGCTGCAGACGCCGGTATGGGTACACCTGGTGGTCATGGCCATCGGCCTGGGTGCGGTCAACTACCAGTGCCTGGGACCGCTGCAGCGCCTGATGCGGCCCTTGATCGTGCGCGACGCAGCGCGGCGCGGGCGGCAGGGCATCAACTGGAAGTACGAAGCGATGTACGGCCGCAGCGCCATCATCGCGATGAACCTGCTGGTGATCGCCCTGGTGGCCTATACGCTGCTCGACAGCGGTCGCCTGTAACGGACGACGCCGGCAGTCTGCCGGCGTCGTCGTTGAACGTTGCGCCGTGATCAGCGCTGCGGCTTCGGTGCGGCGCCGTCACGCGGGCCCCCGTGGCGCGGGCCGCCATGCATCGGGCCCTTCGCCGCATCGAATTCGGCCTTGCTCAACTGGCCGTCCTTGTTGGTGTCGGCAGCGGCGAACCAGGCGTCGCGATGCTGCTTCATGCGCAGCTCGCGATCAGCCTTGTCCAGATAGCCGTCCTTGTTGAGATCGAGCTGGTCGAAACGTGCCGCCAGGCGCGCATCGGCCTTGGCCTCTTCGCGGCTGATGCGGCCGTCCTTGTCGGTGTCCAGCCTGGCCCAGCGCTCGCCGCCATGGCCGCCACGACGACCATGCTGCCAGCGCGGCATTTCATCGCGCGACAGCCTGCCGTCCTTGTTGCGGTCCAGTTCGTCGAACCTGGCCGCCAGACGTGGGTTGGCCGCGGCCTCGCTGCGGTCGATGACACCGTCGCCGTTGGTGTCCAGCTTGGCCGGACGCTGTGCCGGTGCGGTCGGGGGAGTCGCCGCCAGCGCGACACCGGAGGCGGACGTGGCAAGCAGCAGGGCCAGCAGCAGGGGGGTACGGATCATGAGGTCACTCCTGGGGATGAGGTTGCGTCGGGGTGATCACTTCACCCTCGAATGACAACAACGCCCGGCCGCGACGGCGGTTGACGCAACCGCCAGTTCCGTTCATCCGGCGGACAGTCGCGTTCATTGCGACACGCTGGGGCTATGCTGTGGCCATGGCGATCCACGGCGACAGAGACGACGAACTGCGGCTGTTCCAGACCGGCGAGCACCCCTGCGGGTACTGGCCGGACCGGGTGGCGCGCGACCTGGTGATGGATCCCCACGACCGTCGCCTGGGCGGCCTGTATCCACTCGCACTCAGCTGGGGCTTCCGCCGCAGCGGCGACCTGGTCTATCGGCCCCACTGCGCGCAGTGCCATGCCTGCGTGGCGGTACGGATTCCGGTGGCCCGGTTCGCGCCGGACCGCAGCCAGCGTCGCTGCGCCACCCGCAACGCCGACCTGGAGGTGCGGATCACCGCCGCCACTGCGCGCGAGGATCTGTTTGCCCTCTACCACCGCTATCTGGTGCACCGCCACGCCAACGGCGGCATGGACGATCATGGGCCGCACGAGTTCGAGCAGTTCCTGATCGGCAGCTGGTCGCACACCCGCTTCCTGGAGATGCGCCTGCCGGGCCACGATGGCCGGCCCAGCCAGCTGCTCGGAGTGGCCGTCACCGATGTCACCGAGCACGGCCTTTCGGCGGTCTATACCTTCTTCGATCCAGACCACGCAGCGCGGGGACTGGGCACGTTCGCCATCCTGCAGCAGATCGAATGGGCGCGTCGCGAAGGACTGCCGCACGTCTATCTGGGCTACTGGATCCGTGAACACCAGAAAATGGACTACAAGCGCCGCTTCCGTCCGCTGGAGGCCTATGATGGCCGTCGCTGGCACGATTTCGACCGCGATCTGGACGGCCGCTGACAAACCGCTGACACCGGGCGGGGTGCACAATAGGCGGCATGAACACCCAACCCCTGATTCTTGCCCTGGCCCTGCTGTGTGGCGCTGCGGCCCCTGCTCTTGCCAGGACCCCTGCGATGACCGAAACACCGTCCGCATCGCTGCGCCTGGCCACCTACAACACGTCGCTGTACTCCGATGAGGCCGGCGGCCTGATCAGGGAGCTTGAAGGCGACAGCGCGCATGCGCGCAAGATCGCCGCCGTGCTGCAGCAGGTGCGCCCGGAACTGGTGCTGCTGAACGAATTCGATTTCGACGACGCCCATCGCGCCGCCGACCTGTTCCAGAAGCGCTACCTGGAAGTGGCGCAGCCGGGCGGCGGCGCGCCGCTGCACTTCGCCTACCGCTACCTGGCCCCGGTCAACACCGGCGTGCCCAGTGGCCTGGACCTGGACAACAACGGCGTGGTCGGCGGCGAAGGTCGCAGCCGTGGCAACGATGCCTGGGGCTACGGCCTGCACCCGGGCCAGTACGGCATGCTGGTGCTGTCGCGCTACCCGATCGATGAAGCCAGGGTACGCAGCTTCCAGCTGCTGAAGTGGAGCACGATGCCGGGCGCGATCCGTCCGGTCGATCCGCGCAGCGGGCAGAGCTTCTACAGCGACGCCGTGTGGTCGCAGCTGCGCCTGTCGTCGAAGTCACACTGGGATGTACCGGTGCAGACCCCGGCAGGCGTGGTGCATGCGCTGGTCTCGCACCCGACGCCGCCGGTGTTCGACGGCCCGGAAAAGCGCAACGCGGCGCGCAACCACGACGAACTGCGCCTGTGGCAGGAGTATCTCACCGCGGGTGACAAGCCCTGGCTGTGCGACGACAAGGGCCAGTGCGGAGGTCTGGCGCAGGATGCACGCTTCGTGATCCTCGGCGATCTCAACAACGACCCGGTCGACGGCGATGGCCGCCACGAGGCGATCGTCGAACTGATCGAGAACGCACGCGTATTGCGCTACCCCACCCCGCGCAGCGCGGGGGGTGAGGAAACCAGCCTCGCCTATGCCGCCAAGGGCATCGTGCGCAAGGGTGCGCCTTTCCACGCCACCGGCGACTTTGGCCCGAAGTCCGGCACCCTGCGACTGGATTACGTGCTGCCTTCCACCGGGTTCCAGTACGTGGGCAGTGGCGTGTTCTGGCCAGCCAGCAACAGCCCTGAAGCGAAGATTGCCGACGGCAGCGACCACCACCTGGTGTGGGTGGATGTGAAGTGACCCCAGGCGCCAGGCGCGCTGCTCTGCCTTGCAGAAAGCCGCCGGGCGCGGCGCTACCGGCTTACGGGCGCAGCTCGACGCCGATGGCGTCGGCGGCATCACGGGCGATCGAGCGCGCCTCGTCGATGGTGTCGGCGCGCGCCAGGGTGACGCCGACACGGCGCTGACCGTGCACGCTCGGCTTGCCGAACAGGCGCACGGCCGTATCCGGCACCTGCAGTGCGGCCGCGACGTTGTTGAAGTACGGCACGCCTTCGCCCTGCGCCAGCAATGCACAGGATGCCGACGGACCACTCTGGCGGATCACCGGAACCGGCAGGCCCAGGATGGCGCGTGCGTGCAGCGCGAACTCGCTCAGTTCCTGCGATACCAGCGTCACCAGGCCAGTGTCGTGCGGGCGCGGGGACACTTCGCTGAACCACACTTCATCGCCCTTCACGAACAGCTCCACGCCGAACAGGCCCCAGCCACCCAGGTCATCGGTGATCGCACGCGAGATCTCCTCCGCGCGCGCCAGCGCCTTGTCCGACATCGGCTGCGGCTGCCAGCTCTCGCGGTAATCGCCGTCCTTCTGCAGATGACCGATCGGCGCGCAGAACGAGGTGCCTGCCGCGTGGCGCACGGTCAGCAGAGTGATCTCGTAGTCGAAATCGATGAATCCCTCGACGATGCAGCGGCCGGCGCCCGCGCGGCCGCCGGTCTGCGCATACTCCCAGGCCGGCGCGATGTCCGCTTCGCTGCGCAGCGTGCTCTGTCCCTTGCCCGAGGAGGACATCACCGGCTTGACCACGCACGGCAGGCCGATGGCGGCCACGGCGGCGCGGTACTCCGCCTCGGTATCGACAAAGCGGTAGGGCGAAGTTGGCAGGCCCAGCGTCTCGGCGGCCAGGCGGCGGATGCCCTCACGGTCCATGGTCAGGCGTGCGGCACGCGCGGTGGGGATCACCCGCAGGCCCTGCTCCTGTTCCAGCTGTACCAGCGTCTCGGTGTGGATCGCCTCGATCTCCGGCACCACCAGATGAGGCTGTTCCTGGGCGATCAGCGCACGCAGCGCCATCGCATCCAGCATGTCGATCACGTGCGAACGATGCGCGACCTGCATGGCGGGCGCATCGGCGTAGCGGTCGGCGGCGATCACCTCCACGCCCAGCCGCTGCAGCTCGATGGCCACTTCCTTGCCGAGTTCGCCCGAGCCCAGCAGCAGCACACGGGTGGCGGAGGGCGAGAGGGGGGTTCCGAGCTTGGCCATGGAGGGGTCCGGCAGTGATGTGAAGGCGGGTGGGCATTCTAGCCGGTCCAGCGGCGGTTCCCGACGAACGGTAGTCGCCATCTGATATCAATTTGATATCGTCGCCTCGAACCCTCAAGGACGTACTGCCATGAAAGAGAAGTCGCTGTCCTCCCTCAACGGCCTGGGCACTCTGGCGGGCGCATTGCTCGTCGCCGTCTTCGGCGGTGTGCTGTTCGTGCTGGGCATCGCCGCCAAGGCGTCGACCGGCTCCCCCAACCTGCTGATGATGCTGGTTGGCGCGCTGGTCGCGGTGGTGGCGCTGTTCGCGCTGGCGGGCCTGTACACCGTGCAGCCGAACCAGGCCGCGGTGGTGAGCCTGTTCGGCAAGTACGTCGGCACCGTGAAAGACAATGGCCTGCGCTGGAACAACCCCTTCTACAGCAAGCGCCACGTCAGCCAGCGCGTGCGCAATTTCGAAAGCGGCAAGCTGAAGGTCAACGAGCTCGATGGCAGCCCGATCGAGATCGCCGCAGTGATCGTCTGGCAGGTGGTCGATGCCTCCGAAGCGGTCTACAACGTGGACGACTACGAGAGCTTCGTGCACATCCAGTCCGAATCGGCGCTGCGCGCGATGGCCACCAGCTATCCCTACGACCAGCATGAAGAGGGCCAGCTGGCGCTGCGCAGCCACGCCAGCGAGATCTCCCAGCACCTGAAGAACGAGTTGGCCGAGCGCCTGGCCGACGCCGGTGTGCAGGTGATCGACGCACGCATCAGCCACCTGGCCTATGCTGCCGAAATCGCCCAGGCCATGCTGCAGCGCCAGCAGGCCAACGCGGTGATCGCGGCACGCACGCGCATCGTTGCCGGTGCGGTCGGCATGGTCGAGATGGCCCTGGGCGAACTGCAGAAGAACGGCGTGGTGCAGCTGGACGAGGAACGCAAGGCGCACATGGTCAGCAACCTGTTGACCGTGCTGTGTTCGGACCGGGGCACGCAGCCGATCGTCAACGCCGGTTCGCTGTACTGAATCACCCTCGCAACGGGGCGCCCCACCGCCCCGCCAGGAGCATCCATGAGCGAGAAGAAAGCCTATCCACTGCGCATCAACGCCGACGTCCTGGCCGCGGCGCAGCGCTGGGCCGACGACGAACTGCGCAGCCTCAACGCGCAGATCGAGTACCTGCTGCGCGACGCGCTGCGCAAGGCCGGCAGGCTGCCGCATCCCAAGCCACCTCAGGAGGAGAAGGAATGAGCAAGCGCTGGACGTACCAGACCCTGGAAGTGCCCTCGACGCTGATGGGCAGCATGAAGACCGAAGCCGTGCAGGAGGCGTTGAACAAGCAGGGCCAGCTTGGCTGGGAGCTGGTCAACATCGTGATCCCCGCGCCGATGAGCGCAGCGGTGCTGGTCTTCAAGAAGGAGCTCTGACCATGCAGACCCGCCGTTCGCTGTTCGCTCTGTCACTGGCGCTGCTGAGCGGTGGCGCATTCGCCGCCGAACCGCAGCAGGTTGCCGCCCGGTTGCTGGACCACCTGCAGGCCGGCCGCATCGCCGATGCGGAGGCGATGCTGACCCCGCAGATGGCCCGTGCCGTTCCCGCCGAGAAGCTCGACAGCGTGTGGCGGTCCCTGGGCGAACTGCAGCAGCGCGGCCAGGCCCGCAGCAGCGAGCAGCAGGGCCTGCACCTGGTGGAAGTGCCGCTGCAGTTCACCGGTGGCGCGGTGATCGCGCAGGTGGCCGTGGATGCACAGGACAAGGTCGCCGGCCTGCTGCTGCGCCCCGCCCCCGCGGCCAAGGCACCGCCGCCGCCGGCCGATGCGACCTACAGCGAAGTTGATTTCAGTGTGCCGCAGACACGCGGTGCGCTGCCCGGCACGCTGGCGCTGCCCAAGGGCAAAGGCCCGTTCCCGGCAGTGGTGCTGGTGCACGGCTCGGGCCCGCAGGACCGTGACGAAACCATCGGCGGCAACCGTCCCTTCCTCGATTTCGCCCGTGGCCTCGCCGCGCACGGAATCGCGGTACTGCGCTACGACAAGCGCACTCTCGCCCGGCCCCAGGATTTCCAGAGCGGCACCTTCACTGTCGATGACGAATCCACCGACGATGCGGTGGCGGCACTGGAGGCCGTCGCCAGCGACCCGCGCATCGACGGCCGCCGCGTGTTCGTGCTCGGCCACAGCCAGGGCGGCATGCTTGCGCCACGCATCGCCAGCCGCTGGCCACAGGCGCGTGGCGCCATCCTGTGGGCCGCTCCCGCGCGCACGCTGCTGGACCTGCTGCCGGAACAGAACCGCTACCTGCTGAGCCTGGACGGCGACATCAGCGCGGCCGGTCAGGCGCTACTGGACAAACTGGACAGCCAGATCGCCGCAGCACGTGGCAGCACGCCGGTACCCGCCAGCGAACTGCCACTCGGCGTTCCGCAGTCCTTCTGGAAGAGCATCGAAGCCGTAGATGCGCGCGCCGATGCACAGCGGCTGCGCGCACCGCTGCTGATGCTGCATGGCGGGCGCGATTTCCAGGTTCCCGATGCCGACTGGGCACTCTGGCAGAAGGCCCTCGCCCGGCGCGACGATGTGCAGTGGCGGACCTATCCGGCGCTGAACCACATCGGCATCGCTGGCAGCGGCCCGAGTTCGTTGAAGGAGTACACCCGGCCCGGCCATGTCGATGCGGGGTTGATCGATGACATCGCCCGATGGGTGGAGGCACAACGATGAGCCCCAATGAAGCCCGTCCGTTCGAGCTGGCTGGCAGTTCACCCCTGCGCGTGCTGTGGGTGCTGTTGCCGGTGCTGGCCGTGCTGGTCATCAGCGTGTACGTGCAGTTCAGCCGCACGCGTGCGCCTGCACCATGGATGGAAGTCACCCTGTCGCCGCCGTTCTTCCTGATGAACGGCAGCGCGGCATGGAGCATCGCCGTGCTGGTGCTGATCGGCGTGGGCCTGGGTACTTCGTTCTTCCGCCGCCGCGTGGAGCTGGTGGATGGCGTGCTGGATGTGCGCTCGACGCTGTACCGACGGCGTACACCGGTGCGCGACATGCTGCTGGACCAGGCCGAGGTGGTGGACCTGGCGCAGGACCGCCGCTATGGCATCCGCTTCAAGACCAACGGCTATTCGATGCCCGGCTTCTATTCCGGGCATATGCGGCTGCAGGGCGGCGGCAAGGGCTTTGCCCTGGTCACCGACCGTCACCGCACGCTGGCGATCCCGGTGCGCGGCGGCAGCACCCTGCTGCTGAGCATGGAACGCCCACAGGCATTGCTTGACGCCCTGCGCAAGGTGGCCGCAGCCGCGCCACGGCAGTAAGCTGCGGACATGCATCGCCGACCGCTGCTGCTGCTGAACACCGAGGCCATCGAACTGTGGCCGGCCGATCTGCTGCGCGCGCGCAGCAACCTCGATGCACGCCTGCTGGCGCGGGCCCGCTGGGTGCTGCGGCGCAAGCGCGATGGCCGCTATCTGGCCGCCGTGCTGGCGCAGGGCGTTCATTCGCTGGTGCCGCGTCTGCCGCACGAGCCTGGCGTGGAGGAGGCGCTGGCACTGCTGGATGCCCGCGCGTCACGCCCTTTCGCTGCGGCACTGGAGCAGCGATGGCTGCCCCTGGCGGGCTTGCAGCAACGCCTGCAGCACCTTGGCCTGGATGCGCAGGGTTACGCGGATGACACCGGGCTGCCGCTGGAAGCCGAGCCGTGCCTGCTGCATTTCGCCGGCCGCGATCGCTTTTCGCGGCCCCTGTGGTTGCGCCGCGACGCGGCGCAGGGGTGGCGGCGGATGCGCCTGCACGCGGCCCGCGATGGCGTTGCCCTGGATGCCATTTCCGGCTTCCGCAGCCATGCGTACCAGTTGGGAATCTTCGAGCGGAAGCGCGGCCGCGGCCTGAGCGTGGCGGAGATCCTGAAGGTCAACGCCGCGCCGGGCTTCAGCGAGCACCACAGCGGGCACGCACTGGATATCGGCACCCCGGGCGATGCACCTGCAGAGGAATCGTTCGAGCGTACCGATGCGTTCGCGTGGCTGCAGGCGCACGCCCGCGGGCATGGATTCCACCTGAGCTACCCGCGCGGCAACCCGCACGGGATCGTCTACGAGCCCTGGCACTGGTGCTGGAAACCGGCCAACGGCTGAGCCCCTCCCCGCACTGCCCTCACCGCCGCAGGGCGTCGATCGCCAGCAGCACCCATCCCACCATCAGGCTGGTGCCGCCCACAGGCGCCAGCCGGGTAGGCCACTGCCAGAGCGCGCTGCCCACCAGGCTGCCGGAGAACAGCACGACGCCCAGCAGCAGCACGTACAGCGCCAGATGTGCGATCACGCCCTGCGCGCGCCGTCCCACCGCAACCAGCACGGCACCATGGGCGAACGCATACAGCGCCGCCATGTTCAGATGCTGCTGCGCCTGCGGATCGGACACGCCATGCGAGGCATAGGCCGACAGGCCGATCGAAGCGGCCGCCAACAGCGCACCGATGCAGGCCAGCAGCGAGGGCTTACGCGCACGTCGTTCCAGATTGAACATGACTGCTCCTTGCGCGGCGCCCGCCCGGCGGCGGACGCGGGATGAAAAAAAACGCGCCGCAGGAAGCGGCGCGTTTTCGTGTCCAACACTACATGGGTCAGCCAGCGCTTACTTGACGGCCCAGTAGATGTCGTAGGTGCCTTCCTGGGTGAACGACTTGTCCACGCCGTCCTTCCACGATTCGTACGGACGGTCGATGACTTCGTTGCCCGAGGTCACTGCCCACGCACGCAGGCCGTTGCGGGCCACGTCCAGGCCGGCCATGTGACCGGTGTAGGCCGCATGCGCCGAACGATGCGGGGCGACATGCACGTACTTGACCGGGGCACCACCGTCGATCTTGACGGTCAGCTCCTCACCGGTGGCGCCTTCGGTACCCTTCTTCTTCACCGGCTGTGCGATGTCGAAGGCGTACTTCTCGGCACCGAAATCGGTGGTGATGATGCGGAACGGACCGGCGGCTTCAAGGCCATTGGCCTCCATCACGCGCTTGATCCACTCCTGGTTGTCCTTGATGGACTTGGTGATGGTGTCCTGGCCGCGGTCGACGTTGCCGGCGTTGACGACCAGCAGGTCTTCGGCCGGCACCTGCACGATACCTAGATCGGTCAGCGGCGCTTCCGGGGTGCGGTAGTCGACGTTCGGCACGGTGGCCAGCATGTTCGCCATGCGCGACAGGCCCAGCTTGATGTCGTCGCCGATCTGGCGGCTGACATACAGGCCGGCGTAGCGACCGAACAGGTCGAAGCCGTACTTCACCGAGTAGTCCTGGGTGATCTTGACGTTGCGACCACCCTTGCCGGTCGGCTCCAGATTGAAGGTGGTGACCTTGTCGTGACCCTTGGTCGGGTCTTCGATGGCGATCACAACACGCTTGTTCTCTTCGGCCTCGGTCACCTTCCAGGAACCGTTGCCCAGGTCCTTGGAGGAGAAGTCGAGGGTGGCACCGACGCCGGAGGCCGGGCCGGACAGCTTCAGTTCAACGGCGGGATCGCGCAGTACCAGCGGGTTCCAGTCCTTGAAGCGGCGCAGGCTGCTGACCGTGTCGTACACGATCGTCATCTTGCGGTTGGTCTCGATGCTTTCGGTGATGTGGCGCTCGCCCGGCAGACATACGCCAATGATGACGAACAGGCCAGCCACGATCCCCAAGGCGATCAGGAACTCGATAATACGGGTCATTCAGGAGTCTCCGGGGCCGATCCCACGGCCGGGTTGATTGAAGCGAAGCGCCAATCCTAGCAGGCTTCGCGGGCATTGTTTATCGCGATTGGCGCACCGGTTTCCCTGCCGGCTGCGTATTTGTATGGACAAAGGATTGGCAGGGTAGCGCATCCGGCCGCCCCGCATGTAGGGGGCAGCCCGTCCCGGGGCCCGGGAATGCCGGCCAAACCTTTGCCGCAGAAGGCTTTTCGTCAGACCAGCTGCAGTTCGAACGCCTTCAGCACGGCCCGCGTACGGTCGCGCACGCCCAGCTTGGACAGGATGTTGGACACATGGTTCTTGATGGTGCCCTCGGCCACGCCCAGCGAATTGGCGATCTCCTTGTTGGAGAAGCCGCTGGCCATCAGCCGCAGGATCTCCGTCTCGCGGTCGGTCAGCGGGTCCGGCCGGTCCAGGCTGACGAAATCATTGCGCATGTGTTCCAGCCCGGACAGCAGCCGCTGGGTCACTGCCGGCTGCACCAGCGATCCGCCGTCAGCCACGGTGCGGATGGCGCCGACCAGCTGGTCCAGGGTCACGTCCTTAAGCAGATACCCCTTGGCGCCGGCCTTCAGGCCCGCCAGCACCAGCTGGTCGTCGTCGAAGGTGGTCAGGATGATGGTCGGCGGCAGCTGTTCCAGCCGCGACAGGACCTGCAGCGCCTCCAGCCCGGACATCACCGGCATGCGCATGTCCATCAGGACCACATCCGGACGGACCTGGGGCACCAGTTCGACCGCCTGCCGGCCGTCGCCGGCCTCGGCCACCACCTCGATGCCGTCGTCCAGCGC
Organism: Stenotrophomonas sp. RS-48; assembly: GCF_030053245.1. Classification (NCBI taxonomy): domain Bacteria; kingdom Pseudomonadati; phylum Pseudomonadota; class Gammaproteobacteria; order Lysobacterales; family Lysobacteraceae; genus Stenotrophomonas; species Stenotrophomonas sp. RS-48. The sequence continues at coordinate 2,215 of NZ_JASGBV010000110.1, read as the reverse complement.
CAGCAGCGAGCGGATTCCCTGCCGCACCAGGGTTTGGTCGTCGACCAGGCAGACGCGAATCATCAACGCACTCCTTCAGGAACCTTGGTAAGGGCGGCCACCAGCACGGTTGCCGGCACCGTCGCACGCAGGCAGAAGCCTTCGCCGGGGCGGGTTTCCACCTGCAGCTGGCCACCGCATTGTTGCAGGCGCTCGCGCATCCCGCGCAAGCCATTGCCCACATTGACCATTTCCGCGCCGACACCGTCGTCGCGCGCCTCGACCACCACCCGGTCCGGTGCCTCACGGTACACCCGGATCCACAGATGGCGGGCCCCGGAGTGGCGCACCGTATTGGTGATGATCTCCTGGGTGCAGCGCAGCAGCACGTGGGCCCGCTGCGGATCCTCCACGTTCAGGGGATCCTCGATGTCCAGCTGGATGTCCAGCGAGGGCACGTTCTCGGTCAGCGGGCGCAGCGCAGCAGCCAGGTCGATGGCGCTGGTCTCGCGCAGCTGGCTGACCACTTCGCGCACATTGCCCAGCAGCAGCTTGGCCAGCGTGTGCGAGCGTTTCACGTGGTCCAGCGCCTTGCCTTCGGCGAGATGGCCGGCCACTTCCAGGTTGAGGGTCAGCGCGGTCAACTGATGCCCCAGCAGGTCATGCAGCTCGCGCGAGATGCGGGTGCGCTCGTTGACCCGTGCGCTCTCGGCCAGCAGGGCGCGGGTCGCCCTCAGCTCCGCATTCAGCCGGCGCTGCTCGTCGCGGGCGTCGGTCTGCTGCCGTGCGACCAGGCTGGTCACGAACATGAACATGGAGAAGCCGCCATACAGCAGCGACTGCATGAGTGCCTCGAACAACGGCATGTCGAGAATCAGATAGTAGACCGGCAGCACCGCCAGCTGGCTGAGCAGCAACCAGATCACGCCACTGCGCACGGGCAGCATCCACGGGATCACCCCGGCGGCCACCATCATCAGGATGCTGCCCAGGCCCGAACCGCTCAGGTAGCTGACGCCCAGGGCCGAGCCGGTCAGTACCACCAGCACCACCCGGTCGTACCAGGCGGCCTGGCTGCTGTCGCGCAGGCCACGGGTCAGCCAGAAGTAGCCGGCGCCGAAGAACAGGTAGGCGGCAAACAGCCACAGGGACCAGCTGTCGATGCCGCTGCCCCCGTGCCGCAGCATCGACTCGTACTGGGAATACACCACGGGCAGGCCGACCATGACCCAGGTGAACAGGCCGGCCAGGCGCAGGACTCGGATTTGGCTGAGATATCCCAACATGGAGGCATCTTAGGCTGAACCAGCGCTCCTGCCCCCGGGCAGAAGTCATGGCGACGGGCGTGCCCCCGCCAGCCACCCATGCAATAATCGTGCGCAGGGTCCGTTGCAGGACCAACCGCGTTACCCCACGGAGTCACAATGTCGATTGTCATCCGCGACGTGCGCGAGCACGAGCTCGATTCCGTCCTGGCTTTGAACAACAACGCTGGCCTGGCCATCCTTCCGCTGGATGCCGCACGCCTGCGCCTGTTCTATGAAACCGCTGAGTACTTCCGCGTCGCCGAGCGCGACGGCAACCTGGCCGGGTTCCTGATCGGCTTCGGCAGCGACAGCCAGCACGACAGCAGCAACTTCGCCTGGTTCAAGCAGCAGCTGGACACCCCGTTCTTCTATATCGACCGCATCGTGGTCGCCAGCCGCCGCCGCGGTGGTGGCGTCGGCCGGGCGTTCTACGCCGATGCGCAGAGCTTCGCCGAGCTGCGCTACCCGCAGATGACCTGCGAAGTCTTCCTCGACCATGGTGCCGATGCCGCCCTGCTGTTCCACGGCAGCTTCGGCTTCCGCGAGCTGGGCCAGAACACCATGCCGCAGGTCGATGTGCGCGCCAGCATGCTGGCCAAGGAACTGTGCAGCTACCCGTGGGTACAGGAGACCTACGGCGGCAAGCTGCCGGATGTGGCATGGACACGCGACCGGCAGCTGCCGGCGCAGGCACAGCGGCCGACGGGGACCTGAGCGTGGCGGTGAATTTCGATTACGAACAGGCAGGTGAACTGAAGATCGGCCAGGTCGGCATCGCCAACCTGCGCGTGCGGACCCTCGATGTCGAACGGCTCGTGCAGGAAATGCGCGAACGGGTGACCCGCGCCCCGAAACTGTTCGGCCGTGCCAGGTTCTGCGAACCGATGTAGCCCACTTCGTTGTCGATCACCGCAATCTTGCGATGGTTG
>NZ_JASGBV010000109.1:0-17947 GCF_030053245.1 Stenotrophomonas sp. RS-48 | reverse complement strand
GCGCCGCGGCAGGCCGCAAACAGACACGGCCCCTTGCGGGGCCGTGTCTGCAAGCGTGAGTACCACGCGGTGTCAGCGCAGCACCTGCTCCACCAGCTGCACGTCCGCGCTCTGCAGCGGTTCGGCGGCATTGCGCGACAGCTGCACCTGGTAGGTGCCACCTTCAATCTTCCACTGGCGGGCCTGCGCATCGTAGTGGGCCAGGGTCTTCGGCTCGGCTTCGATACGGATGCGGCGCTGCTCACCCGGCTGCAACTGCACCTTGTCGTAGCCGATCAGCCGGATCGGCGTGCTGCTGCCCGCCGGCAGCTTCAGGTACAGCTGGGCCACATCGGCACCGGCGCGCTTGCCGGTGTTGCGGATGTCCACGCTGGCGACCAGGCGCGAACCTTCCACGCTCACCTTCAGGTTGTCGTAGGCAAAGGAGGTGTAGGACAGGCCATGGCCGAAGGCGAAGGTCGGAGTCAGGCCCTTGGCGGCCATCCACTTGTAGCCGACGTTGGCGCCTTCGATATCGAAATCGAACACATCACCGAACGGTTTGGCCGGCTTGAAGCCCAGGCCATCGATATGCGGGCGCGGCAGCTGCGACTCGTCCGTCACCCAGGTCACCGGCAGGCGGCCGGACGGATTGGCCTGGCCGGTCAGCAGTGCGGCGATGCCCTCGCCACCGCGGATGCCGGGATACCAGGCCTGCAGCATCGCCGGCACCTGCGCCAGCCACGGCGTGCGCACCGGGCCGTTGGTTTCCAGCACCAGCACGGTCTTCGGGTTGGCCTTGGCCACCGCCGAAATCAGCGCATCCTGATTGTCCGGCAGCTGCATGTCCGGCAGATCCACCGATTCGGCGGCCCACTGCGTGGCGAACACGATGGCGACATCCGCCTGTGCGGCGGCCTTGGCTGCAGCCGCGGCATTGTTGCCGTCCACATACGCGATGGTGGCGTCCGGGCGCGCTGCACGCAGCGCTTCCAGCGGCGAGGACGGATGGAACATCACCGGGCCCGGCCAGGTGGTCGGCATCACGCCCGGCACCGCGTTGGTGCCCTTGGCGGTCACGCCCACCATCGACGAACCGCCACCACCGATCACGCCCTTGTCGGCATGGCCGCCGATGATGACGATGCGCTTCACGCTGTCGGCCAGCGGCAACAGGTTGCCTTCATTGCGCAGCAGCACGCTGCCCTCTTCCACCGTGCGCTGTGCCACGGCAAAACCGGCCTCGGCATCAACCTTCTGGTGCTGCGGCGGGTTGTCGAAGTTGCCGTGCAGGAACATCGTGCGCAGGATGCGCGCCACCATGTCGTTCAGGCGCGCCTGCGACACCACGCCGCCGTGCACGGCCAGGCGCAGCGGCTCGTCGAAGAACACCGCCGCGTCGAACACTTCACCGGCCGACTGCTGGTCCAGGCCGGCCAGCGCCGCCTTTGAGCCACTGTGCACGCCACCCCAGTCGGACATCACGAAACCAGGGAACTTCCATTCCTGCTTCAGCACCTGGTTCATCAGGTAGCCGTTCTCGCAGCCGTAGGTGCCGTTGATCTTGTTGTACGAGCACATCGCCACGCCCGGGCGGCCGGTCTCCAGCGCGATCTCGAAGGCCAGCAGGTCGGACTCGTGCATGGCCTGTTCGCCGATGCGTACGTCATGGAAGTTGCGGCGGGTCTCCATGTCGTTCAGCGCGAAGTGCTTCATCGAGGAGATCACGTGCTGGCTCTGCACGCCCTGGATCAACGCGCCGACCATCGAGCCTGCCAGCAGCGGATCTTCGCCGGCGTACTCGAAGTTGCGGCCGTTGCGCGGATCGCGCTGCAGGTTGACGCTGCCGGAAAGCAGGATGTTGAAACGCTGCTGCCAGGCCTCGCGGCCCATCGTCGCGCCGCCTGCGAAAGCCACTTCGCGGTTCCAGCTCGATGCGGTGGACGGGCCGGAGGGCATGGCGGTGGCGAAGTCGCCGGGCCGGATGCCGCCGGGGTTGGTCACACCGACGCCGGCGTCGGCCGACTGCTGCGAGGGAATGCCCAGGCGCGGCACGCCCGGCACGAAACCGGCCGAACCGACCGCGCCGTCCGGCAGCGGGCCGCCGTCCTTGCCCAGCCCGAAGTAGCTGTGCAGCATCTGGAATTTCTCATCCTCGGTCATCGCCTTCAGCAGCAGCGCAGCGCGGGCGTCGGCGTTGAGGGTGGTGTCCATCCACGGCGCATCGCCCCCCTTGTCGGCGGCATAGGCCAGGGTCAGCAGGGTCGCGCGCAGGGCGCTGCCCTCAACCTTGAACGGCGCACTGCTGGCGGCCTGGAAGCCATCGCTGAAGTAGCTGGCATCGGCTTCCGGGACCACCCGCGCCGGATCGAAACCGGCAGCCTTGGCGGAATCGCCAGCAACAGCGCCGAGCAGCACCGCCGGCGCACCCAGCCGCGAACGCGACACCAGGGCCGGCAACTGCAGGGCACCCGCGCCGGCATCGGTGTAGACCGCAACGGTGTGGCGACCGTCATCCAGGCGCAGGTAGTTCAGCCCCGGCTGGTCCGGGCCGGATTCCGCCGCGATCGGCAACCGGGTCAGCACGGCCTGACCGCGCTGGGTCCGACCATCGTCCTTCCCGGCGGCGATGAAGCGGTATTCGTAGCCCAGGCCATCAGCCAGCAGCTGCAGCGGATCGACCTGGTCGATGCTGCGCTGCACCTGCCGCACACTCACGGCATCCACCTGCAGGGATCCAAGCTGGGTGGCCAGGGCCGGCATCGCTTCGGCCGGCGGCGCCTGCTCCAGGGTCAACACGGTGAACGCGGCGGGATCGGCCCACGCCGGCGCGATGACGGCGGCGGACACGGCGAGGGACAGGGCAAGCGGCTTTGTAAACGTTTTCATCGACGGGCGTAATTCCGTTGCCAAGGCAATCGGTCCAGGGAAAATGCCGCCGAAGGGTGCAGCGTTCATGCCGTACAGGCGTTGCCGGGCAACACCTCAGGCCGGAGGGCGGACCGGTCTGCGCGCGGGACCCTCCTCCCGGCGTGACAACCTGCCTGCCCGGGCCACGCACGTGGCCCAACCTGTGAAGATTGTGCGAGGGCGTTCATGCCTGTCAACAGGACCTAAGGCACAGGCCAACCCCTGCACGCCGGTTATCAGTCCATCACCGGCGGTCATCAGTGGGGTGCGCGGCGCTGCCGATAATGGAAGCCCCTGGCCACGGATCACGCCCATGAACGTACATCGCGACTTCGACCATCTCTGGCGCGACCGCTGTGACACCTCCAGCCAACGCAGCCCGCGCGTGCTGATCCGCGTATTCGTCGCTCCCGGCGAACTGGAGCGCAGTGTGGCGTTCTACGAGCAGCTGCAGGGTGTGGTCGCCGATGCCGGGTTTCCGTTTCCCGATGCAGGACTGCGCCTGGCCATGGTCGGTGCCTTCCTGTTGATCGAAGGCAGCGAGACCGCACTGGCACCCTTCACCTCGACCACGGGCACCCTGCTGGTCGACGATGTCCGGCCCTATCACGACAAACTGATCGCTGCCGGGGCCGAGATCATCTTCCCGCTGCAGATCGTCCCGACCGGTGCGGCGTTCAATGCAGTCCATCCCGATGGCACCGTGGTCGAGTACGTGCACCATCGCCCGGATCCGCAGGGGCGGTGAGTGCGGGGCACGTTGATCGATGAACCGCGCCCGCTCTTCAGCAACCTGAAACGCGGCTCCCGAATTCATTAGTAATTCTACTCACGAGGCGAGTAGCATGTCCGGTCTCAGCCCTTGATACCGGCCTGTCGATACTCGCTCCATGCCAGCCGTTTCCGACAACTATTGTCGCTCTCAGCCAGCCCCCACGCGTTTCCGGACGGTGGGCTGATGGGTGCGGTCATTGCCCTCGACCGTCTCCTGGACGGTCGCCAGCTATGGCGCGGTCCGGCGCGGCACGGCCCGGCCAGCGACCATCTGGCCAGTGGCCACCCCGCCCTGGATGCACGCCTGCCCGGGGGGGGATGGCCGGCCAGCGGGCTGTGCGAGGTGCTGCAGGGCGCGCCGGGTGTAGGCGAACTGGCGCTGGTCTGGCCGGCATTGGCAAAGCTGAGCCGCCGCGAGCGGCCGATCGTGCTGGTCGCGCCGCCTTACCGGCCGCATGCGCCGGCCTGGGCCGCGGCCGGGCTGGATCTGGAGCAGCTGCAGATCATCCAGGCCGGGCCGAAGCAGGCGCTGTGGGCCACCGAACAATGCCTGCGCTCGGCGGCCTGCGCGGCAGTGCTGTGCTGGCCACAGCAGGCCGACGACCGCGCCCTGCGCCGCCTGCAGGTAGCCGCCGACAGTGGCCAGTGCCTGGGCTTCGTGTTCCGCGAGGCGCGTGCAGCCCGCAACCCGTCCCCGGCCAGCCTGCGCCTGCAGCTCGACCACGGCCAGGTCCGGGTCCTGAAGTGCCGTGGCGGATTGCCGCCGGCACAGCCGCTGCCACTGGCCATCGCCCACTGAGGCGGCCGCATGGACTGGGCCTGCCTGTTGTTGCCGCAGCTGGCGCTGGATTGCGTGCTGCGCCTGCAAGCGGATCCGCAGCGGCCACTGGTGCTGCTGCAGGGGCCGGCGCAGCGTCGCGTGCTGCGCGCCGTCAGCCCTGCTGCGCGTGCAGCCGGCCTGCGTCCGGGCATGCTGCTGTCGGCCGCACAGGTACTGGTGCAGGACCTGCAGCTGCATGACTACGATCCGGCCACCGAGCTGCACACCCGCCAGTTGCTGGCCAGCTGGCTGTACGGCTTCAGTTCGCAGGTCAGCCTCGACTTTCCCCATGCCCTGGTCCTGGAGATCGGTGCCAGCCGTGCCCTGTTCGGCGATTGGCTGGCGATCGAGCGGCGCCTGCGTGATGGCCTGCATGAACTTGGATTCCGTCACCGCCTGGTCGCGGCGCCCAATCCCCATGCCGCACGGGTGCTGGCCAACGTGCATGATGGCCTCGGTATCGATGCAGGACAGTTGCCAGCCCTGTTGGCGCAGCTGCCCTTGCCGCGCAGCGGGTTGCCGGCCGATGCGGTGACCGTGCTTGGCCGCTCCGGGCTGCGTACGCTGGGGGCAGTGTTCGACCTGCCGCGCGAAAGCCTGGCGCGTCGCTTCGCGCCGGACGTGCTGCAGCAGCTGGACGCGCTGCGTGGCCTGCCCACCGCACCCCTGCGCTACTACCAGCCACCAGACCGTTTCGACGCACGCATCGAATTCGAGTACGAGATCGAATCCAGCCAGGCCCTGCTGTTTCCGCTGCGACGCCTGCTGCTGGATCTGGCGGCCTTCCTGTGCTCGCGCGATGGCGGCGTGCAGCGTTTCGACCTGCATTTCGAACACGACCTGCTGCCTGCCAGCGTGCTGACCATCGGCCTGCTCGCACCCGAGCGCGATGCCGCGCTGCTGTTCGAGATCGCCCGTAACCGCCTGGAGGCTTTCCCGCTGCCGGCGGGCAGCCGGGCCCTGCGCCTGCAGGCCGAACAGCTGCCACCCTTCGTGCCCGCCGCACGCGATCTGTTCGACACCCGCCCGGCACAGGCGATGCCGTGGACCCAGCTGCGCGAGCGCCTGCGTGCACGGCTCGGCGATGACGCCGTGCAGCCCCTTGCCGTGCAGGCCGACCATCGCCCCGAACGCGCCAGTGGCACCCAGGCACCCGCCAGGCCACCGGCGTACTGGCCGCTGCGCCCCGGCTGGTTGCTGGACACACCACAGGTGCTGCGTGACCCGCGGCTGCGCATCGTCACCGGGCCGGAGCGGATCGAATCAGGCTGGTGGGACCACGCCGATGCGCGCCGTGACTACTACGTGGTGGAAACCGCACACGGCCAGCGCGGCTGGGCCTTCCGCGAGCGCAATGATCCACATGCACCGTGGATGCTGCACGGCTGGTTCGGCTGAACCACCATGCATGATGAACTGCCCGGCTATGCCGAACTGCACTGCCTGTCGGCCTTCAGCTTCCAGCGCGGTGCCTCCACCGCCGAGGAACTGTTCGCACGTGCCCGCGGCCAGGACTACCGCGCGCTGGCGATCACTGACGAGTGTTCGCTGGCTGGCATCGTGCGCGCCTGGCAGGCAGCGAAGACACAGGGCGTGGCGCTCATCGTCGGTGCCGAGTTCCAGGTCGAAGAGGGACCGAAGCTGGCGCTGCTGTGCACCGACCAGGCTGCCTACGCCGGGTTGTGCCAGTTGATCACCACCTGCCGGCGGCGGGCCGGCAAGGGCGAGTACCGCTGCCTGCGCGATGACCTGTCCGGCCTGCCCGACGGCCTGTTGTGCCTGTGGCTGGACCGGCAGCCCGCCGCCACCGATCTGCCACTGCTGCGCGCAGCCTTCAAGGACCGCCTGTGGCTGGCGGTGGAACTGCATCATGAGCACGACGACGCGCGCCGCCTGCAGCAGCTGCAGGCGTTCGGCGAACGCCACGGCCTGCCGCTGGTCGCCAGCGGCGATGTGCACATGCATGTGCGCCGCCGCCGCGCGCTGCAGGACACGCTGACCGCGATCCGTCACCGCTGCAGCGTGGCCGAAGCCGGCTGGCGCCTGTTCCCCAATGGCGAACGCCATCTGCGCCCGCGCACCGCGCTGGCCCGGTTGTACCCCCCTGCACTGCTGGCCGAGACCGTGCGCATCGCCGAGCGCTGCCACTTCACCCTGGACCAGTTGAAGTACACCTACCCGCGTGAACTGGTGCCGGAAGGTCATGACCCGGACAGCTGGTTGCGCGAGCTGGTGGAAGAAAAGATTCCCTGGCGCTGGCCGGAGGGCATCCAGGAACCACAGCGCAGGCAGATCGAGCACGAGCTGGCATTGATCAAGAAGAAGAACTATGCCTCCTACTTCCTCACCGTGCACGACATCGTGCGCTTCGCCCGCAGCCAGGACATCCTCTGCCAGGGCCGCGGCTCGGCCGCCAATTCAACGGTGTGCTTCGTACTGGGCGTGACCGAGATCGACCCCGCGCGCAGCAATCTGCTGTTCGAGCGCTTCATCTCCGCCGAGCGGAATGAACCACCGGATATCGATATCGATTTCGAGCATGAACGGCGCGAGGAAGTCCTGCAGTACGTGTTCAAGCGCTATGGCCGCGAACGCGCCGCGTTGACGGCGGTGGCGATCAGCTATCGCGGCCGCAGTGCGATCCGTGATGTCGCCCGCGCGCTGGGACTGCCGATGGACCAGGTCAATGAACTGGGCGCGGCGATGGACCATTGGGGTGGCAACATTCCGCTACCGGAAACCCTGCGCGAGCGCGGCTTCGACCCGGAGACGCCGCTGATGCGGCGACTGCTGTCATTGACCGCCGAGCTGATCGACTTCCCGCGCCACCTGTCGCAGCATCCGGGCGGTTTCGTGATTTCCGAACACCCGCTGTCGACGCTGGTGCCGGTGGAGAACGCAGCGATGGCCGACCGCACCGTCATCCAGTGGGACAAGGACGATCTGGATGCCACAGGCCTGATGAAGGTCGACTGCCTGGCGCTGGGCATGCTCACCGCCATCCGCAAATGCCTGGCAATGCTGAAGCAGCATGGCCTGCACGAAGGACGCATGGATGCGATCCCGCCCAAGGATGCGAAGACCTTCGACATGATCTGCGCCGCCGACACCATCGGCGTGTTCCAGATCGAATCGCGCGCGCAGATGGCGATGCTGCCGCGCATGCAGCCGCGCACGTTCTATGACCTGGTGATCGAAGTCGCGATCGTGCGACCCGGTCCGATCCAGGGCGACATGGTGCATCCCTATCTGGAGCGGCGGCGGATCCTGCGCGAGCACGGCCCTGATGCACTGAACGATCCACACAATCCGCTCTACCCACCGCGGCTGGAACGCGTGTTCGCACGTACGCTGGGCGTGCCATTGTTCCAGGAACAGGTGATGCAGCTGGCGGTGGATGCGGCCGGTTATACCCCGGGCGAGGCCGATGCCCTGCGCCGTTCGATGGCGGCCTGGAAGCGCCGCGGCGGGCTGGAGCCGCATCGCGAGAAGCTGTTGGCCGGCATGCTGGAGAACGGCTTCAGTCGCGAATACGGCGAGCACCTGTTCGAGCAGATCAAGGGCTTCGGCGATTACGGCTTCCCGGAAAGCCACGCCGCCAGCTTCGCCCTGCTGACCTATAACAGCTGCTGGCTGAAGTGCCATCATCCGGCCGCGTTCACCGCCAGCCTGATCAACAGCCAGCCACTGGGGTTCTACAGCCCCGACCAGCTGCTGCAGGATGCGCGCCGGCACGGCATCATCGTGCTGCCGGTGGACGTGCGCCACAGCGACTGGGACTGCACGCTGGATTTCAGCAGGGGTCCCGCGGCGATCCGGCTGGGCCTGCGCCTGGTCGATGGCTGCAACGAACAGGTGGCACAGGCCATCATGCGCGAACGCGCGCGACGGCCATTCGACGATGTCGGCGATCTGTGCCAGCGCACCGTCCTGGACCGGCGCCATCAGGGCCTGCTGGCCGATGCCGGCGCGCTGCGCGGCCTCAGCGGGCATCGTCATCGTGCGCGCTGGGATGTCTCCGGCGTGGAAAACCGCCTGCCGCTGTTCGATCAGGCCCGCACCACCGCTGAAGCACGCGTGCCATTGCCGTTGCCCAGTGCGTGGGAAGACATGCAGGCCGACTACCGCAGCATCGGCACTACCCTGGGTCGCCATCCCATGTCATTCCTGCGCACGCAGCTGCGCAGCCGCGGCTGCCTCGACGCCGCACAACTGGCCAGCCACGGCCATGGCCGCCGCGTACGCATCGCCGGGCTGGTACGCATGCGCCAGCGTCCCCAGACCGCCAGCGGCGTCACCTTCCTTACCCTGGAAGATGAAACCGGCATGGTCAATGCCGTGGTCTGGCGGCACCTGGCCGACCGGCAGCACCGTGTACTGGTCGATACCCAGTTGATGCAGATCGACGGCCGCCTGGAGCGTGTCGATGGCGTGCAGCATGTGATCGTGCAACGCATGCACTGCCTGGATGAACTGCTGCAGGGCCTGCGCAGCCGAAGCCGCGACTTCCACTGAGGACACACCGCATCACACAGCGAACTGGTCATGGGCGGCCCGCTTCCGTTATCGTCGGCACATCCAAGGAAGGACGATCCGATGCCCCGTGCACTCACGCTGACCACGCTGCTGGTCTCCACCCTCGCCCTGCTCGTTTCCGGCTGGACTGCCTGGAGCCTGCATCGCAGCCAATCGCCGCAGCGGGTGATCGAAGCCCGGGGCCTGGTCATCCACGATGGCGCCGGTCAGGCGCGGGTGATCCTGGGCGCCCCGGTGCCCGACCCGCGCAGTCGCGGCCAGGTGCAGGGAACACGTGCCAGCGCCCTGTCCGGCCTGGTTCTGCTGGGTCCGGACGGCTCCGAACGCGGCGGCTACGGCACGACCGACCACGGTGGCGAAGCCCTGCTGACGCTTGACGATGCAGCCGGCACCACCGAAGTGTTCAAGGTGGTCGCCAACCCCGACCGCGGCGCCAGCCTGATGGTCAAACACCAGAACAACACCGGCGCGATGCTCACCTCCTGGCAGGGCAAGCCGGAGTTGATGTTCGTAGATGACAGCGGACAGTCCTACTACGTGCGCCCCGGCGTCAGTGCCGCGCCCTGAAGGACGCGGGTTCATCATCCCAGCACGGCCGCCAGGTCATCGGCCAGCTGTCGCTGCTGCGGTGTTCCCAGCGCCGCACAGGTGATGCGCAGGCCATGACCGGGGGCGGAAACCGCGAACACTTCGCCGGCACGCACATGCCAGCCGCGGGCGGCCAGCGCCAGTACCTGCGGGCGGCTGTCATCCTGCAGCGGCAACCACAGGTTCAACCCCTCCATCGGCACGGCCTGCTGCACGCCCCGCGCCTGCAGCAGCATCTGCAGCGACTGCAACCGCTGCTGGTAACGCACGCCGGCCGAAGCGATCTTCGCCCGCTGCGGGGCTGATTCCAGCACCGAGACCGCCGCGTCCTGCAGCAGGTGGCTGACCCAGCCGGTTCCCGCTGCCAGCCGCAGGCGCAGCCGTACTGCGGTTTCCTCATCGCAGGCCAGCCACGCCAGGCGCAGATCCGGGCCCAACGGCTTGGACAGCGAGCGCAGCAGTGCCCAGCGCCGGCCATCGACGGGCAGCACCGAGTGGTAGGCCTGCTGCGAGAGCAACGCGTAATGATCGTCGATCAGCACTGCCACCTGCGGGTAGCCGGCCAGCAGCTGGCGCAGTGCCCGCGCCCGCTTCGCATCCAGGCTGGCGCCGGTAGGATTGTGTGCGCGCGGCGTCAGCAGTACCGCGCGTGCGCCAGCCTCCAGCGCCCGCCGCAGCGACGCCACCTGCATCCCATGCGTGTCCACCGCCACGGGCAGCGGCGTGTGGCCAGCGGCATTGAGCACGTTGAGGCTGCCAAGGAAGCAGGGATCCTCCACAGCGATGCGGTCACCGGGCAGCAGCCAGGCAGCCAGCAGGCGTTCGATGCCATCGACCGCACCGTGGCTCAGCTCCAGGGCGTAGCCCTGCGGACAATCGGCATCCAGCGACGCACGTGCCAGCCGCTGCATGCGCGGGTCGACCGTACCCACGCCATACAGCCGAGGTGGCGCCGGTGCCAGGCGCAGGCTCGGCAACAGCCGTGGGTCCGGATTGCCACCTGCCAGATCGTTCAGCGCCAGCCCCGGCGGACTGCCTTCGCGCGCGACGGGGGCCGGCACGCCACGCACCGTGGTACCGCGCCGCCCCCCCGTACTGGCCAGGCCCGCCGCGTCCAGCCGCTTGTACGCGGCCGCCACCGTGTTGCGGTTGACGCCCAGCCGCTCGGCCAGCTCGCGTACCGGCGGCAGCACGCTGCCGGCGGTCAGCCGCCCGTCGCCGATGCCCTCGCGGATGCTGTCGAAGATCGATTCGGCACTGTGCCCGGTGATTTTCATTTTGTCCTATGCCAAAATAAATCTTGTCCTGTGCCAGTGTATCCCACCCTGGCCACCCTGCATTGGAGGTGCACGCATGCCCCTTGCCGCCGCCGACTGGCCTGTCGCCCAGTCCGTCGAACAGATCGCCCGCAACCTGCTCACGGTGCGCCAGCGCATCGCGCGGGCCTGTGCCCGCGCGGGCCGCGACCCGCAGAGCGTGCGCCTGCTGCCGGTCAGCAAGACCGTGGATGAGGCGCGCATCCGCATGGCCGTGGCTGCCGGCTGCCATGAGCTGGGTGAGAACAAGGTGCAGGAGGCACAGCGCAAGGCCGAGTCGATGGCCGACCTTGGCGTGCGCTGGTCGGTGATCGGCCACCTGCAGACCAACAAGGCCCGCCATGTGGCGCACTTCGCCAGTGAATTCCAGGCGCTGGACAGCCTGCGCGTGGCCGAAGCGCTGCAGCAGCGCCTGCTGCTTGAGGACCGCACTCTGGACGTGTTCGTGCAGGTCAACACCTCCGCCGAACCCAGCAAGTACGGCCTGGAGCCCGGCGCCGTCGACGCTTTCGTGCAGCAGCTGCCCATGTTCGACCGCCTGCGCGTACGCGGATTGATGACCCTGGCCATCTTCACTCCGGAGGTGGAACGCGTACGCGCCTGCTTCGTCCGCCTGCGCACGCTGCGCGACCAGCTGCAGCGCAGCGCGCCGACCGGCATCGACCTGTCGCAGCTGTCGATGGGCATGTCCGGCGACTTCGAGGTCGCCATCGAGGAGGGCGCCACCGTGGTCCGCGTCGGCCAGGCCATCTTCGGAGCACGCGCGACACCGGACAGCGCCTACTGGCCCACCCGTGGAGGGGCCGCATGAAGCACGCAGTCGTCCTGCAACACATCGCCTTCGAAGACCTCGGCACGCTGCAGCCGCTGCTGTTGGCCCAGGGCTGGCAGCTGCACGTGCTGCAGGCCGGCATCGATGCGCTTGACGCGGCCGAAGCGGCTGATCTGCTGGTCGTACTGGGAGGCCCGGTCAGCGTCAACGATGGCCTGCTCTACCCCTTCCTGGCTGACAGCATCGCGCTGCTGCAACGGCGCCTGCACCTGCAGCGGCCGACCCTCGGCATCTGCCTGGGTGCGCAGCTTATGGCACGTGCGCTGGGGGCGGAGGTGGCGCCCAGCGGAGGCAAGGAAATCGGATTCGCGCCACTGCTGCTGACCGACGAGGGCCAGCGTTCTCCCCTGCTGGCATTGCAGGGCATTCCTGTGCTGCATTGGCATGGCGAAGCCTTCGAACTCCCGGACGGTGCGCACCGTCTTGCCAGCACACCCGCCTGCCGCCACCAGGCCTTTTCCATCGGGAAGCATGCACTGGCCCTGCAGTGCCACCCGGAACTGGACGCGCGGCAGTTCGAACGCTGGCTGATCGGCCACGCGCTCGAGCTGGCCCAGGCGGGCATCGACCCGAACGATCTTCGCGCGCAGGCACGCCGCTATGGCGCCCCGCTGGCCGCAGCCGCGACTGCGATGTTCAACCACTGGCTGCAGGAACTACCGGAGAACGCACGATGAACTACCGCCTGCTGGTCCACCGTCACGGCGCCTACTGGGGTCATTTCGACTGCCAAGGGGCCGATGCGCTGCAACGCCTGGAGACCATCGCCGCGCACCTGCCCAACGCAGCGGGATTCCAGCTGCAACGCCAGAAGGGCATTGGCGAGGAACGCATCCTGTCCAGCAATGCCGAAGGCCTGCGTGTGCTCGCTGCACAGATCCAGTACCGCGACCTCTGACGCAGAGCGCGCTGCCGGCCCGCTCGCCTTCGATGCACCGTCACCATGGATGCAAATGATTCTCTTTTACTGTAAGGTGCAGGCGCTGCCCTTGCCGCCGCGGGCTGTTCCCTTTCCCAGTTGTAGCCCGCCCCGTGTCCACGCCTGTCGAACCGACGGATGTCGCGCATCTGTGCGCCGCCCATTACCGGCCGCTGCACGCCCACGTCCGCCGCAAACTCCCGCAACGCAGCGATGCCGATGACGTCGTCCAGGAGACCTGGCTGCGTGTCGTCAAGGTCGCCGCCAGTGGCCTGCTCAGCAATGGCCGCGCCTACCTGTACCGCGTCGCCCACAACCTGATCGCCGACCATTACCGGCAACGCCAGCGCCGCCGGGAAGACCCGCTGGACGAAGCATCTCTGACCACCCTCGCCGATCCGGCGCCCCTGCCGGAACAACGCCTGCTCGATCTCGAACAACTGCGTCACCTGGACGCGATCATCGCCGCCCTGCCGCCGCGCTCGCGGCAGGTGTTCCTGCTGGCCCGGGTCGAACAGATGGCCTTGGCCGAAATCGGTCGCCAGCTCGGCATCAGCCGGCAGACCGTGCATGGACACCTGCTGCGCGCGCTGGTCGCGCTGCAACAGGTGCCCGGCCCATGAGCCAGGACACGATCGCACGCGAAGCCGCACGCTGGTGGCTCGACGGCCATGACGGTACGCGCGACGAGCGCGCGTTCGCCCACTGGTATCAGGCAGACCCGCGCCATGCAGCACAGTACCTGCACCTGCAGCAGCTGTGGCAGGCCGGTGCCGGCCTGCCCAGCCTGCAACGCCAGCAGCAGCGTCACCGCCGGCGCGCCCTGCGCGAGGCGGGCATCGGCGCCCTGCTGCTGTGCGTGCTGGGCCTGTCGCTCCGCCAGGACGCACCGCCGCCAGAACTGGTGCTGCGCACCACCGTCGGCGAGATCCGCGAGACACCCTTGCAGGACGGTTCGCGCGTCGTGCTGTCTCCGGGCAGCGAGGTGCGCGTGCGCATCGGCGGGCAGCGCCGGCAGCTGCAGCTCAAGAAGGGACAGGCCTGGTTCCAGGTTGCCGCCGATGCCGACCGGCCGTTCCAGGTGCGCACGCCGCATGGCAGGGTCACCGCGCTGGGCACCGCATTCGATGTCGCCGTGCAGAACGGCAGCAGCGTGGTGACTGTCACCGAACACCAGGTGCGGGTGGACAGCGGCAGCGGCAGCGGAGAGGCAAGCCAGGGCGAACAACTGCGCTTCGATGGCCAGACACCCGGCCCCCCGTCGGCCGCACCGGCAGGCGTGCTCGCCTGGCGCGAGCGGCGCCTGCACTGGGTATCGGCACCATTGGAGGATGTCGCCCGGGGGCTGGACCGCTGGGACGGTGGGCACACCTGGATCATGGGCGCGCGCCTGCGCCAGCAGCGGGTCACCGTGCTGGGCAATGCCACCGGCGCCACCGGCACCCGCGACCAGCTCGCCCGGCAATTGCAGGTCCGCGTGCTGCGCATCGGTCCCGGACTGCAGCTGTGGCTGTCATCAACGCACGGCACCGGCCATGCACCCTGACATCGTCCCTGCCCGTGCGTCTTCCCAGGCTGACGACGCTCTGCGTCACTCCCTGGAGACCTCGATGCTGTCCCACCGCCCCCTTGTCCTGGCCTTGTCGCTGGCCTGCGCCAGCCCGGTTCCATTCCTGTCCGGCCACGCCCAGGCACAGACCGCAACCCGCCACTACGACCTGCCTGCACAGCCGCTGGCCGGCGCACTGGATGCCTACAGCCGGCTCACCGGCATCGATCTGGTGATCGGTGGCGCGCTGCCCCAGCGCCAGATGGCGCCCGCGCTGCGCGGCAACTTCGACGACAGGCAGGCGCTGTCACAATTGTTGGCCGGCACCGGCCTGCGGCCCCGCTTCATCGATGCAAGGCGTGCCACCCTCGAGCCGGCGCCTGCCGAGTCCAGCGATGGCAGCCGCCGCACCGGTCCGTTGCGCGTGCAGGGCACTCCTGCGCAGGGCCATGCGCCCGGCACCGGCGCCAGCCAGTACGTCCCCGCCACCCGCGATGGCTTCGCGCCAGCCGTTGGCAGCGAACGCGTGGCGATGGCCGAACGCCAGGATGGCAACAGCCTGCTGCGCTCGATGCCCGGCACGCACAGCTTCCACTCGCGCAGCCAGCCCGGCCTCCAGGTCAACATCCGTGGCATGACCGGCGCCGGCCGCGTCAACACGATGATCGACGGTGTCACCCAGACCTTCCGCAACAACGCCGGGCACGGCTCCGGGGGCCCGTTCGCCTATGTCGATCCATTCCTGCTGGCCGGGGTGGATGTGCAGCGCGGTGCCGTCGCTGGCGGCGATGGCGCTGGCACCCTGGCCGGTACCGCCAACTTCCGCACGCTGGATATCGATGACCTGCTGGGTGAGAGCCGCGACTGGGGCCTGCGCGCCGGCTACCGGCACGGCGACAACGGCTATGGCACTGGCCGCACCTTCGCCGGCGCCTGGCGCCACAGCGAGGAAGGCGGTGACCGCCAGTTCGGCCTGCTTGCGGCGGCCAGCAGCAGCCGCAGCAGCGAGTACGCGACCGCCAACGGGCAGAAGAACAGCGCCGACCCGGGCAGCCAGCACCCCAGAAGCTGGCTGCTCAAGGCCCGCCTGCAACCCAGTGAGCTGCACCGGCTGGACCTGAGCCACATGCGCTACGAGAACGACTTCTATCACAACTACCCGTGGCAGATTTCGGCACGCAACCAGCGCGCCAGCTATCACTACACGCCCTACACGCCCTGGATCGATCTGCGCGCCAGCTTCGCCGCCAACAAGACGCGGCTGTTCTATCCGCCGGTGGAAGTGTCCAGCTACATCGGCCGGCGTACCCACAGCAGCCTGAGCAGCTGGAACATCGACAACACCAGCCGCTTCGAGATCGGCTCGTTGCAGGCACGCTGGAACACAGGCCTCAAGCACCAGTCGGACATTTTCGTTGCTGATACGCCCACCCTGCGCGGCGCCAACCCGCAGGGGCGCAGCCAGCTGGACA
Source organism: Stenotrophomonas sp. RS-48 (assembly GCF_030053245.1). Taxonomy (NCBI): domain Bacteria; kingdom Pseudomonadati; phylum Pseudomonadota; class Gammaproteobacteria; order Lysobacterales; family Lysobacteraceae; genus Stenotrophomonas; species Stenotrophomonas sp. RS-48. The sequence goes on along the minus strand of NZ_JASGBV010000109.1, from coordinate 2,252 downwards.
GCGTGTTCAGTACGCTCGAACTGCAGTACGGCATCTACGCACTGACCACCGGGCTGCGCCAGGATCGCTACGGCATCCGCGGGCACATCCCGGCCTGTTCGGATGTGCCGGGCCAGTGCACCCGGATCAACGGCGGGGGCATCGACATCCGCCGCCGCCAACACGCACTCAGTCCCAGCCTCTCGGTTTCGTTGCAGGCAACCGACTGGCTGCAGCTGTACGCCGAGGCCTCGCGAACATCGCGGCCGCCACGCGTGCAGGAGATGTTCTTCGAGAAGATTCCGCTGGAAGGCATGAGCGATGCCGATGGCGTAGGCGCCAATCCATTCCTGCGTCGCGAACGCTCGCGCAACCTGCAGTTCGGCGCCAATCTCAGCACCGACTCGCTGCTGCGCGACGGCGACCTGGCCCAGTTGCGGGTAACCCGCTTCGACAACCGCATTCGCGACTACATCAAGCCGCAGTACCTGCTGATCGTGCATCCACCGGAAATCGAGCCCGTCGTGGTACCGATCGACAGCGACCCGCAGCTTTCGGCCTGGACCGATGCGCTGGATGTGGACGACTTCAGCGTCACCACCCGCTGGATGAACGACCCGGGCGTGGTGCGCATGCGTGGCATCGAGCTGGAGGCCCACTACGCCAGCGAGCACTATCACGCGACGCTGAGCTGGACACGATCACACACCAGCGCGCCCACCATCGAGTTCGTCAACCTGGAAGACATCACCGCGCTTCCCGACCGCTACTGGACGCTGGACGTCGGCGGTCGCTGGTGGCAGCAGCGCGTGCAGGCCGGCGTGCGCGCCGAATACTCCGGCCCCACTGAGGAAGGCTACGACTTCTTCCAGACCCGCAAGACCCGCGGCACGGGTGTGCTGCTGCACTTCTACGCCAGCTTCAAGCCACAGGCCAGCACCACCGTATGGCTGAACATCGAAAACCTGCAAAACAAAGCCTATGACAACAATGCCTCGATCGACAGCATCTTCAGCCCGATCCTGGACCGCGGCAACGGCCGCGGCCGCACCGTCTCGATGGGCGTCAACGTGGCGTTCTAGCCGACGCTGGTTGCCGCTGTGCCTGCTTGCCGTGCTGGCGACCGGGCAGGCCCAGTCGATGCCCGGCACGGTGATCGACCTGGCCAGCGGCCGGCCGTTGCAGGAAGCGGCGTTCGTGCAGCGCGTCGCCGCCGCCCGGCACCTGTTGCTGGGGGAACGCCATGACGTCGCCGCCGACCATGCCGCCGAACGCTGGCTGTTGCAGGCCCTGCACCAGCAGCGACCACAGGGTGCGCTGGTCCTGGAGATGATCGGCAGTGAACGCCAGCCCCGCCTGCAGCGCGTGCAGCGCTGGCTGGACAAGGGCAACCGTGCCGACGGGCAACACCTGCAGGACCTGCTGGGCTGGGACCCCCGTTGGCCGTGGTCGGCCTATGGCGGACTGGTGCAGGATGCCGCCGCTGCAGGCATCGCCCTGCACGGTGGCAACCTCTCGCGTGCGGAGGTCGACGCGCTGCTCGCTTCGTCGGCACCGGCGCGCTTCCCGGTGCCTGGCGCACGCCACCGCCTGTCGAACGTAGTGCTGGCCCAGCACGCCGACGCCGCACCGCTGCTGGAAGGCATGCTGGCCGTTCAGCAGGCCCGCGATTCGCGTATGGCGCAGGTACTGGCGGTCGCACAGACACCCGCGCTGCTGGTTGCCGGCCGCTGGCATGTGCTGCGCGGCACCGGCGTACCGGGCTATCTGCCCGCATCCGCGCCTGCGCTGGTGGTCGCTCTGGCATCGGCGGAAGAAGCCATCGACGCCAGCGACGCCGACCTGCTGTGGGTGATCGCAGATGAGTGAACGCAGGCAACACTGGCAGGCAATGGCGATCACCGTCGGGATCCACCTGCTGCCGCTGCTGCTGCTCGTGCACTGGGTGGCAGCCCCGCCTACGCTGCCGGCGCCAGAGCAGGATGTGCGCATCAGCCTGCGCCTGCTTGCGCCGGCTGCACCGCCACAGCCTGTGGAGGAACGCCAGGCCGAACAGCCCAGCCAGGCGCAACAGGCGCGCGCCGCGCAGCCACGGAAATCGCCGCCGCCACCCGCGCCGACCCACGCGCGTGAAGGCGAACTGGCCGCTAGCGAGATCGCCGGCGCCGGCCGGCAACCCACGCGGGTCGCCCCACCTGCGGCCGCGGCCGATGCCCGTCCCGCACCGGCATCGCTCACGGCCGCGCCGCCTGCTCCAGACGCCCCACCCGCGG
>NZ_JASGBV010000108.1:0-19751 GCF_030053245.1 Stenotrophomonas sp. RS-48 | reverse complement strand
TGGACGAGACCACCCAGCAGAACGCCGCGCTGGTGGAGGAAGCCACCGCCGCTGCACGGGCGATGGAGGAGCAGGCCGCGCAGCTGGCCGATGCCGTGGCGATCTTCCGCCTCGACAACCAAGTGGCCGCCGCAGTGAAGGCGGTGGCCGCACGGGTGGAACCAACGGTGACCGCCAACACGGCACGCGCGCATGCGCCGGCCGCGCCGGTCCGCCGCGCCCACACTCCCCCCGTCGTCGCCAGCGACTGGCAGGAATTCTGAGAACCCGCGGTGGCTGCGGCCACCGCCCACGCCGATGGACACGTCCCCCGTGCATAGTCCCAGCCCCATCGTCACCGGTCCGCGCGAGTTCGAGTTCGCCGACCGCGATTTCCGCCGTGTCTGCGACCTGATCTACCAGCGGGTGGGCATCGCCCTCGCGCCCGCCAAGCGCGACATGGTCTATGGCCGCCTGTCGCGTCGCCTGCGCACACTCGGCATGCGCAGCTTCCAGCAGTACCTCGACCATCTGGAACAGGAGGGCGGTGACGAATGGCAGGCGTTCACCAACGCCCTGACCACCAACCTCACCTCCTTTTTCCGTGAGCCCCACCATTTCGACAAGCTGCGCGAGGAACTGCGGCAGCGCTCCGGCCACGCCCCGCTGCTGCTGTGGTCCTGCGCCGCGTCCACCGGCGAGGAACCCTACTCCATGGCGATCACCGCGTGCGAGGCGTTCGGCAGCCTGAAGCCGCCGGTCCGCATCATCGCCACCGATGTCGACACACAGGTCCTGGCCACCGCAGGCCGTGGCGTGTACGCCATCGACCGCGTCGCCAGCCTCGATCCGGAGCTCCGCCGACGGTATTTCCAGCGTGGCAGTGGCCCCAACGAGGGCCAGTGCCGGGTGCTGCCCGCACTGCGCGAACTGATCGAGTTCCGCCCGCTGAATCTTCTTGCCCCGCGCTACGACGTTGGCGGCCCGTTCGATGCGCTGTTCTGCCGCAACGTGATGATCTATTTCGACAAGCCGACCCAACGCGCCATCCTTGGCCGGCTGGTGCAGCATCTCACCGATGACGGGCTGCTCTACACCGGCCACTCGGAGAACTACCTGCACGCGGCCGATCTGATCCAGCCCTGTGGCCGCACCCTGTACCGCCGCGCGCAGGGGGCCGGGGCATGAACGCCTCGCTCCGCACCGACGAGGTGATGCGCTACCAGGACGCGCGCTTCCAGACCCTCGCCGCCAAGCTGTTGCCGACCCAGTACCTGGTGGTCGACGACACCACTGCGCTGACCACCACGCTGGGCTCCTGCGTGGCTGCGTGTCTGCGCGATCCGGTGCTGAAGATAGGCGGCATGAACCATTTCCTGCTGCCGGAAGGCAATGCCGGTGACGGCGCGCCTGCACGCTACGGCAGCTATGCGATGGAGCTTCTCATCAACGACATGCTCAAGCGCGGCGCGCACCGCAAGCGCCTGGAAGCCAAGGTGTTCGGCGGCGCCAACGTGCTCAAGGGTTTCACCAGCAATCCAGTAGGAACCCGCAACGCCGAGTTCGTGCGCCAGTACCTGCAGGCCGAGCACATTCCGATCATCGCCGAAGATCTGTGCGGCATCCATCCACGCAAGATCTGGTTCTTTGCCGATACCGGGCGCGTGGTCGTGCAGCGCCTGCCACATGCCCACGAAGCGGAAGTGGCCGCCACCGAATCGGCAGTGCGTGCCCGTCTGTCCAGGGCCCCGGTCACCGGTGGCGTGGAGCTGTTCGAATGACCCTGACCGGCAACGCCCCCTGCCGGGTCCTGATCGTGGACGACTCCGCCGTCGTGCGGCAGATGCTGACCGAAATCCTCTCCAGCGATCCGGCCATCGACGTGGTCGGCACCGCCGCCGATCCGCTGCTGGCACGCGAGAAGATCAAGCGCCTCGCTCCGGACGTGATCACCCTGGACGTGGAGATGCCGCGCATGGACGGGCTGGCCTTCCTGGAAAACCTGATGCGCCTGCATCCCTTGCCGGTGGTGATGATCTCTTCGCTGACCGAGCGGGGGGCCGACACGACCCTGCAGGCGCTGGCACTGGGTGCCGTGGATTTCGTTTCCAAGCCGAAGCTCGATGTGGCGCGCGGACTGCAGGGCTATGCCGAAGAAATCATCGGCAAGGTGAAGATGGCCGCACGCTCGCGGGTGCGGCCGCTGCTGCGGGCTGCGGCACCGAAACTCACCCTGGATGCGGCACCGGCATCGCGCCCGGTGGCACCACAGTTCCGCACCACCGACCGCCTGATCGCGATCGGTTCGTCAGCCGGTGGCACCGAAGCCCTGCGCGTGGTGCTGGAAGGCCTGCCCGCCGATGCACCGGCGGTGGTTATGACCCAGCACCTGCCGGCCAGCTTCAGCAGCGCCTTCGCCGAACGCCTCGACCGGCATTCGGCGATGGCCGTGCGCGAGGCCAGCGACGGCGAAGCCGTGCTGCCCGGCCATGCCTATCTGCCGCCGGGCGGCAGGCACCTGCGGATCATCCGCGATGGTGCGCGCTGGCGTTGCCGCGTCGATGACGGCCCAGCCGTGAACCGGCACAAGCCTGCGGTCGATGTGCTGTTCCGTTCGGTGGCCCAGAGTGCCGGGGGCAATGCCATCGGCGCCATTCTCACCGGCATGGGCGATGACGGCGCGCGCGGCCTGCTGGAAATGCGCCAGGCAGGCGCTCCGACGCTGGTGCAGGATGAAGCCACCAGTGTGGTCTGGGGCATGCCCGGCGCCGCGTTCAAGCTCGGCGCGGCCGAGGAACAGGTGCCGCTGGAACGGATCGCCGAGCGCCTGCTCGCCCTCGCCCGCGGTCAGTAGCGACGAACGCACGCTCCGCACTGCATGAAAAAACCCCCGGCTTTCGCCGGGGGTTTTCGTTTCAACGCATCAGGCGGCGACCGTATTGGCCACGTCCTGGTACTCCTCGATCTGGTCGAAGTTCATGTAGCGGTAGATCTCGCTGCCGCTGGCGGCGATCACGCCGACGTCGGCCATGTACTCTTCCTTGGTCGGGATGCGGCCCAGACGCGAGCAGATCGCGGCCAGCTCGGCCGAACCCAGGTACACGTTGGTGTTGCGGCCCAGACGGTTCGGGAAGTTGCGGGTCGAGGTCGACATCGCGGTGGAGCCTTCGCGGATCTGGGCCTGGTTGCCCATGCACAGCGAGCAGCCCGGCATTTCCATGCGCGCGCCGGTCGCACCGAAGGTGCCGTAAACGCCTTCCTTGGTCAGCTCGGAGGCGTCCATCTTGGTCGGCGGGGCCACCCACAGACGGGTCGGCAGGTCGCGCTTGCCTTCCAGCAGCTTCGCGGCCGCACGGAAGTGACCGATGTTGGTCATGCACGAACCGATGAACACTTCGTCGATCTTGGCGCCGGCCACTTCGGACAGGGTCTTCACGTCGTCCGGATCGTTCGGGCAGGCCACGATCGGCTCGTGGATGTCGGCCAGGTCGATCTCGATGACGGCAGCGTACTCGGCGTCCGCATCCGGCTCCAGCAGCTGCGGGTTGGCCAGCCAGGCTTCCATCTTCTCGATGCGACGCTGCAGCGAACGCGGATCCTGGTAACCCTCGGCAATCATCCACTTCAGCAGGGTGATGTTGCTGGTCAGGTACTCGATGATCGGTTCCTTGTTCAGGCGCACCGAGCAACCGGCGGCGGAGCGCTCGGCCGAGGCGTCGGAGAGCTCGAACGCCTGCTCGACCTTCAGCTCCGGCAGGCCTTCGATTTCCAGGATGCGGCCGGAGAAGATGTTCTTCTTGCCAGCCTTGGCAACCGTCAGCAGGCCCGACTTGATCGCGTACAGCGGAATCGCGTTGACCAGGTCACGCAGGGTCACGCCCGGCTGCATCTGGCCCTTGAAGCGCACCAGCACCGATTCCGGCATGTCCAGCGGCATCACGCCGGTGGCGGCGGCGAAGGCCACCAGGCCCGAGCCGGCCGGGAACGAAATGCCCACCGGGAAACGGGTGTGCGAGTCGCCGCCGGTGCCGACGGTGTCGGGCAGCAGCATGCGGTTGAGCCAGCTGTGGATCACGCCGTCGCCCGGACGCAGCGAGATGCCACCGCGGGTGGAGATGAACTCCGGCAGCGTGTGGTGGGTCTTCACGTCCACCGGCTTCGGGTACGCGGCGGTGTGGCAGAACGACTGCATGACCAGGTCGGCCGAGAAGCCCAGGCAGGCCAGATCCTTCAGCTCGTCACGGGTCATCGGACCGGTGGTGTCCTGCGAGCCCACCGAGGTCATCTTCGGTTCGCAGTAGGTACCCGGGCGCATGCCCTGGCCTTCCGGCAGACCGCAGGCGCGGCCGACCATCTTCTGTGCCAGCGAGAAGCCCTTGCCGGTGTCGGCCGGCTGCACCGGCAGGCGGAACAGGGTGGTCGGGGCCAGGCCCAGCGCTTCGCGCGCCTTGCCGGTCAGGCCACGGCCGACGATCAGCGGAATCCGGCCGCCGGCACGCACTTCATCGAACAGCACTTCGGACTTCACTTCGAACTCGGCGATCACTTCGCCGTTCTTCAGTGCCTTGCCGTCATACGGACGCAGCTCGACAACGTCGCCGTGCTCCATCTTCGAGACATCCAGCTCGATCGGCAGCGCGCCGGCATCTTCCATGGTGTTGTAGAAGATCGGGGCAATCTTGCCGCCCAGGCACACGCCACCGGCGCGCTTGTTGGGGATGTAGGGGATGTCGTCGCCGGTCCACCACAGCACGCTGTTGGTCGCCGACTTGCGCGAAGAGCCGGTGCCGACCACGTCGCCGACGTAGGCCACCAGGTGACCCTTTTCCTTCAGCGACAGGATCTGCTGGATCGGACCGCGCTTGCCGTCTTCTTCCGGAGTGAACGGCGCGTCATCGCGCTTGTTCTTCAGCATCGCCAGGGCGTGCATCGGAATGTCAGGACGGGTGGTGGCGTCCGGCGCCGGCGACAGGTCGTCGGTGTTGGTTTCGCCCGGCACCTTGAACACGGTGATGGTCAGGCTCTGCGGCACTTCCGGCTTGCTGGTGAACCACTCGGCGTCGGCCCAGCTCTGCAGCACGGCCTGGGCATTGGCATTGCCGGCCTTGGCCTTGTCCTGCACGTCGTGGAACGCATCGAACACCAGCAGGGTGTTCTTCAGGCCGTCGGCGGCGATGGTGCCGACGCTGGCGTCATCCAGCAGCTGCACCAGCGGGGCCACGTTGTAACCGCCCAGCATGGTGCCCAGCAGCTCGGTGGCGCGCTCGCGGCTGATCAGCGGGTTCTGCTCGCTGCCCAGCGCGATCGCGGCCAGGTACGAGGCCTTGACCTTGGCGGCGTCGTCCACGCCGGCCGGCACACGGTGGGTCAGCAGGTCGAGCAGGAACTCGGCCTCGCCCGCCGGCGGGTTCTTCAACAGTTCAATGACGTCTGCCGTCTGCTGGGCGGTCAGCGGCAGCGGCGGGATGCCAAGCGCGGCGCGCTCGGCTACGTGGTGGCGATAGGCTTCCAACATGACAACTCCCGGGTAATGCGGTTATGGAACAGTGAAAGGAATGCAACGGGCTCAGGCGTGCGGCACGATCAGCTTCAGGCCCTTGAAGTAGTCGCGGTAAAACGTGTCGTTCCAGGTGATGAGCCCGTCGCACTGCAGCAGTGCATGGGCCCCCACCATGAAGTCGTCCAGGCTGCGGCGCTGGGTACCACGCTGGCGGTGGCGGCGATGCATCTCGCCGGCGCGCAATGCCGATTTGGCTTCCAGCGCGTTGAAGTGGACGCCCATCTCTTCCAGCGCTTCCAGCACCTCGGCCCCGCCACGCAGGCTGGCGCAGACTTCGGCCAGGGTCGCCCCGCACACCACCACCTTGCCGCCGACCAGGCTCTGCCGCAGGCAGGCCTCGACGGCGTCGGCCTGCGGGCCATTGCTCAGCAGTTCGACCAGCACAGGGGAATCGACGGCGATCATCACGGCTTAGTCCTCGTCGCGCACCGCGCGTACGGCGGCGTCGGCGGAATCAAAGCCGTCCAGCGCGAACTTGCCACGCGCCCGTGAAATCGCGTCGTCGACACTTTTGCGCAGAATGATGCGGCTGCCGTCCAGTTCGACCTTGAGCTGGGTGCCCTTGGTCAGGCCCAGGGCGTCACGCACAGCCTTGGGCAGGGTGATCTGACCGCGTTCGGCGACAGTGGCTTCCATGGGTAGGCCCTCTTCGGTATGTACGAATTATACATACTCAAGGCGTCATACCGCCAGCCGCCCCCCCCCTTTACGGCAATGCCGGCACGTGGCCGGCATTGTCCGTTCAGCTTGATGCCTTCACTCAGAACGCAACCTGCAGCCGGGTATTGACCGTCGTGCCCTCGTCCTTGCCGCGCACCGTACCGGTGGGGTTGTCGGTCTGCCAGCGGATCACGTCGAGCATCACCCGGCTGTAGTCGTTGAGATACCAGTTGGCACCCACCGTCCACGCATGTCCGGTGCCGCCGTTCGGCAGTTCCGAGTAGTCCACGTCTTCGTAGCGCGCACGCAGCTCCCATGCGCCCCGCCCGCCACGGGTGACCGGATCGGCCACCTTGACCCGGCCCCAGGTGCCGGTCTTGCCCGAGTACGCCGGGCTGGCCCCGCCAAGGAACCAGCCGGCGGAAATCGCCCAGGCCTGGTGATCGAGGTCGTAACGGCCGCTGGCATCGGCGCCGCGCAGGTTACGCGTGCCCCACTCGCCCGTGGCCCAGCCCTGGCCAAAGAAGCCCGCCGCCTCCACACCGTAGGCGGTGCTGCGATCGGTGCCGACCAGCGCGCCCGGCGTGATCTTGACCAGGTCGTTGAAGTGGCCGGCAATGGCGGAGCTGCGCAGCACGCCCGAGGAGCCTGCGGCGATCTCTTCGTGGAACGCCCACGCTCCCAGATGCACGGTCGCGGCCTTGCTGTCGATCGGGTTCCAGTGGGCGCGGGTGGCCCAGGTCTGGCTGTCGTTGTTGTCACCGGCATTGTTGAGGTCGTTGCCGGCCACTGACAGGCTGGCGTGCCAGCCCTTGCCGTACACGCGCTCGGTGAGGCCGACGCCGAACAGGCCCCGCTGCGGCAGCATCAGCGTGCCCACCACGTTGCGGTCCGGGAACGGCGTGTTGGAGGTGCTGCTGGAGCCATCGATGCCGCGGTCGTTGAGCCGGTTGCCCACGGTGAGGTCGGCAGGCAGGCCGAACAGCCTGTGGTCCACGGTGGCATACACCGACTTCCACGCCACCTCGTTGTCAGCGAAGTCGCCCTCCACCACCCAGCCGAGCGTGCCGTAGCGGCCCTCCGCGCCCAGGCGCACCGACCGGATCTCGGTACCGGAGATGTTGCGGTCGCTGCTGGACGAGCCGTCGGTGCTGGAGCCGTCCACGAACAGACGACCGCGCGGGCGGAAGATCACGTTGCCGTCAGCGCTGCTGAATTCCGGCGCGCCCTTCGACCACGACACCTTCGGCGCCTTGGACTGCTGGGTTTCCAGCGCCGCAACACGGGTTTCCAGGGCAGGCGCAGGAGGGGCAGCCGCCGCGTTGCTGGCGGTCGTACCGACGCCCTCCAGCGCATCCAGTCGCGACTGCAGTTGCTGGATCTGCTGCGCCTGCTGCTGCACCAGCGCGGCAAGTTCGGCCTGGCTCAGCGGGGCCGGTGGGGCCGTGGCGGCCTGTGCTCCGGCATGGCCGCTGGCCAGCAGCAGGCCAAGGGCGACCGTCAGCGCTGCACGCGGCAGCACGGGATGGCTATGCATGGTGTTCTCTCCAGCCAGCCGGCCCCCTGGCCTGGCGCTGGCCCGTTGCGATGATGCGGGGGAATTACGGAAGGGCGCGCCGCCGGATCATTCCAGCGGCGCGCCAGGCAGGCTCAGCTGGTGGCCTGGGCCTGGGCGTTTGGACGCCAGGTGATGAGCTTGTTCTCGACCACGTCGAGCAGTGCATCGATGACCAGCACGAAGGCGGCCAGAATGATGATGCCGGCGAACACGCCCACGGCATTGAAGTTGCCTTCTGCCTGCGCGATCAGGTAACCCAGGCCCGCCGAGGCACCCAGATATTCGCCGATGATCGCGCCGACCACCGCAAAGCCCACCGAGGTGCGCAGCGAGGACAGGATCCAGCTCGCCGCCGCCGGGAAGTACACGTGACGCAGCAGGTCACTGCGGCTGGCACCGAGAATGCGGGCATTGGCCAGCACCACCGGGTTCACTTCGCGCACGCCCTGCATGGCATTGAAGAACGTGGTGAAGAACACCAGCGTCACCGCCAGTGCCACCTTCGACCACAGACCCAGGCCCAGCCACAGCACGAAGATCGGCGCCAGCACCACGCGCGGGATGGCATTGAAGCCCTTGATGAAGGGATCGAGGATGCGCGCCGAGCGCCGGCTCAGGCCCAGCCACACACCGCCTGCAACGCCCAGCCCGGTACCGATGAGGTAGCCCAGCGCGGTTTCGGTCAGGGTGATGTACACGTGCTGGTAGAACGAGGTATCCGACAACCAGTTCCACGCCTGCTGGGCGATGGCCGTGGGCGCGGGGAAGAAGAACGGGTCGATCCAGCCCAGCGCGATGCCGCCCTCCCAGCCACCGAACACGGCGATGACCAGTGCGATCTGGATGAAACGGTCAGTCCTGGCGTGCATAGCTCTTCTCCACTTCGCCGCGCAGGCAGGCCCAGATGTCGCGGTACAGGTCGGTAAAACGTTCGTCGAGCTTGATCTCGGCAACGTTGCGGGGGCGTTCCAGGTCCACATCGAAGCTGCGCACCACGCGGCTTGACGGACCCGAGGACAGCACCACCACGCGGTCGCCCAGCGCGATGGCCTCTTCCAGGTCGTGGGTGATCAGGATCACCGAGCGACGGTCTTCCTGCCACAGGCGCAGCAGTTCGTTCTGCATCAGATGGCGGGTGTGGATGTCCAATGCCGAGAACGGCTCGTCCATCAGGATCACCTTGGGCTCCACGATCAGTGCCTGTGCCATCTGCACGCGCTTGCGCTGGCCGCCGGAGAGCTGGTGCGGATAGCGGTGCTCGAAGCCGGTCAAGCCGACCTTGGCCAACCAGGTGGTGACCTTCTGCCGGCGCTCGGCTTCATCGACGCCGCGGAACTTCAGGCCCAGTTCCACGTTCTGGAAGGCGGTCTTCCACGGCAGCAGCGCGTCCTGCTGGAACAGGTAGCCGACGGACGCCTGCACGCCATTGACGGCGCGTCCGTCGATGCTCACGTCACCGGCGCTGGGCTTGAGCAGGCCCGCCACGGAATTGAGGATGGTGCTCTTGCCGCACCCGGTGGGACCGACGATGGCGAGGAACTCGCCATCACCGACCTGGATATCGACATCGCGCACGGCGGTGAAGTCACCGAAGGACATGGTCACCTTGTTGATGGCGACCATGGTCTGTGCGGGCTCCAGCTGCGGTGCGCCATTGAACTGGCGCACGGTGGCATTGAGGGCCATGGGTTATCTCCGCTTACGGTTGGGTTGCCTGCGTCGCGGCGCTGGCGCGCTCGACGAAGGCATTGGTGTAGGTCCGGGACAGGTCGATGTCCGCGTTGGCCACGTCCTTGTTGAACTCGCGCAGCACCTTCAACGGCGTTTCCAGGTCCGCGGGCGTGAAGTGGCCATCGGTGGTGAAGATGGCGCGGGCGTTCTCCACGGCGCGCGCGTAGGTGGCGCGGTCGCCGGAGACGTAGCTGTCCGGCAGCGCAGCGACGATGTCCTCGGCACTGTTGTCGGCGATGAACTTCAATGCCATCTGCTCGGCGCGGGCGATCTTCTCGGCTGCTTCGGGACGTGCTTCCAGGAAGCTGCGGTTGGCGTACATCACCGAGGTGGGATAGAGACCGCCGTACACCTGGCGTGCCCCCTCGTCGCTGCGCGCATCAATGATGATCCTGCCGACCTTGCGCTCGGTGATCAGGGTCGCGGCCGGATCGTAGTTGACCAGCAGGTCGATCTTGCCCTGCTCGAGCGCCGCCACCGCCGCCGCACCAGAACCCACGCCGATCAGCGAGATGCTGTCCACCGGGATGTCGTGCTGGGCCAGGAAGTGGCGCACGAAGAAGTCCGATGACGAACCCGGGGCGGTAATGCCGATCTTCTGGCCCTTGATGGTCTGCGGGCGAGCCGGATCGAAGCTGGCATCCTCGCGGCCGGCCATCACCAGGCCCGAATTGCGCGACAGCAGCACGAAGCCGACCACGTCCTTGTGCTTGGCCTGCATCTGGATGGTGTGGTCGTAGAAGCCGACCGCCACGTCGGTCGAATTGGCGACCAGGGCCTGCAGCACCTTGGAGCCGCCCTGCGCGAAGTTCTCGGTCTTCACCTGCAGGCCGACGTCCTTGAAGTAGCCCTTGGCGTCGGCGATGAAGAACGGCAGGTTGTTGAGGTTGTAGGAACCGACGCTGATCCGCACCGGCGCATTGTCGCCGCCGGGCGCCGAGGCCCCGCTGGCATCGTCTTTGCCGCAACCGGACACGGCCAGGCTCGCCGCGCACAGCGCGGCCATGAAGAACTGCTTGTACATCATCCCTCCCAGGAGTGAAGCATCTGCGTTGTAGTGGCCTGGCCACGCGCATCTGCGCGGCCCCGACCGGTTTCAGGTCATGCCGCTGAGGTCCATTGGCGGGCTTCGGTGGAATGGGTTTCGGCAGTGGCAGGCGAAGTCGCGAACACGCGCCCTTCGAACAGGCGGCGCGCGGTACGGACCACGCTGGCAACGACCGGCGCATCGTCCGAGCTGCGGCTCAGGCCCACTTCCAGCAGGCCGCTCGGATGTTCGAGGGTAATGCTGCCCGGCATCGGCAGGCATCCGACGAAAGTGTTGGCCAGGGTGCCGGGCGTGACTGCGGCGGTGGCCAGACCGACCGCGCCGGTGATGGCAAGCGCGGTGTGGCATTGGTGGGGCATGAAGTAGCGCACCTGCAGGTCGCCGCCCTGCTGCGGTGCGGAAAGCAGCACTGGCTTGGGAATCACCTTGCTGCCCGCGTCTGCAATGCCCATGCGCGTACCCGCCTCGATGCGCATCGCCTCCAACCGCGCCAGCAGCGCATGATCCGCGTTCAGTTCCGCCGGCGAGGCGTCACCGCGGACACCCATATCGGCCGCGCGCACCATCATCATCGGCATCGCGCAATCCACCAGGCTGACGGCGATGCCGTCGATCATATCCTGCGGCCGCCCACTGGGCAGCAGCCGGCCGGTACGTGCACCGGCCGCATCGAGAAAGGCCAGGCGGACCGGCGCGGCAGCGCCAGGCGCGCCCGCGATACGCGTGTCGCCCCGGTAGGCCACCTGGCCGTTCGGGGTTTCCACCGTGGCCACGATCAGCTTGCCGGTGTTGACGTTGTGGATACGCACTTCGGTGCGCGGGTGGCGCGCAGGAACCAGTCCGCGTTCGATCGCGAAGGGACCGACCGCCGCCAGCATGTTGCCGCAGTTGGGGGTGGTATCCACCACCCGCTGCTCGACCCGGACCTGCGCGAACAGATAGTCGACATCGGCATCGGCGCGGCTGGCGGGGCTGACGATCGCCACCTTGCTGGTCAGCGCATTGCCACCGCCGATGCCATCGATCTGCAGCGGATGGCCCGAGCCCATCACCTCCAGCAGCAGCTGGTCACGCAGGCCGGCGTCGGCCGGCAGATCCGAGGCCAGGAAGAACGGCCCCTTGGACGTGCCGCCACGCATGAGGACGCAGGGGATACTGAGCAGATCGTTCGACATACGTGTGCTAGATTGATGCGTATAGGGGATGAATGACCCCTCTGTGATTCGATACTGGCATGAGCCGGATTGATCTGTGAATTGCTGATTTTTGGATGATTGATACCGTATGAGCATCAATTGCGAAATCCTCGATCTGCGCGCGTTCCTGCTCGTCGCCGAGACGCGCAGCTTCCATCGCGCCGCTGAAACCCTGCACGTCTCGCAGCCCGCGCTCAGCCGCCGGATCCAGAAGCTGGAGCAGGCCGTCGGCTCACCGCTGCTCGAACGCACCACCCGCAGCGTCAGCACCACCGCGGTCGGCGAGAACCTGCTGCCGCTGGTACGGCGCATGCTGGAGGAATTCGATGGTTCGCTGTTCTCGCTGCGCGGGCACGACGACACGCGCGGCGCCACGGTCACCATCGCCTGCCTGCCCACCGCGGCGTTCTACTTCCTGCCCAGTGTCATGGCACGCTTCCACGACGCGCATCCGCACGTCCGCTTCCGCATCCTCGACATTCCCGCCACCGAGGGGTTGCAGGCAGTGGAACGCGGCGAAGTGGAGTTCGGCATCAATTTCATGGGTGCCAACGATCCCAACCTGGATTTCGATGTACTGGCCGAGGACCCGTTCGTGCTGGCCTGCCGCCGCGATCATCCGCTGGCTCGCAAGCGCCGCGTGGAATGGGCCGATCTTGCCCAGCACCAGCTGATCACCGTGCATCGCACCAGTGGCAACCGGACCCTGCTCGATGGCGCCCTCGCCCGTGAGAACCTGAAGCTGAGCTGGCATTACGAAGTGACCCACCTGTCCACCTCCCTGGGCATGGTCGAGGCCGGGATCGGCGTGTCGGTGCTGCCGAAGATGGCTACCCCGGACGGCGACCATCCCATCCTGGTGACCCGGCCGATCGGCAATCCGGTGGTCTCGCGCACCATCGGCATCGTGCGCCGCCGTGCTGCCCTGCTCTCGCCCACGGCCGAACGCTTCCTGCAGATGCTGATGAGCCAGTGGCGGGGCAAGCCGTGACATCGGCACTACATACAGCGATGTAACCTTGCGTCCTGCGCCGAGGACGTTCCCGGCCGCGCCGGCTCCGCCATACTGGCGGGGATCCGGTGGCGGAGAGCCCCGGCATACGCAAGCAGGTCCGTCCATGCACGGGCCACTGCAAGCCATCCGCAAGAAGGAGTCATCCCGCATGAGCGATTCGTTCTCCACCCGCAGCCAGCTGGACGTCGGCGGCAAGACCTACGACTACTTCAGCCTGCCCACACTGGGCCAGCGCTTCGACATCTCCCACCTTCCCTACTCGATGAAGATCCTGCTGGAGAATCTGCTCCGGCACGAAGACGGCGGCGTCACCGTCGGCAAGGAGCACATCGAGGCCGTTGCCCGCTGGAGCCCGGCGGCCGAGCCGGACACCGAAATCGCCTTCATGCCCGCGCGCGTGGTCCTGCAGGACTTCACCGGCGTACCGTGTGTCGTCGATCTGGCCGCCATGCGCGATGCGGTGGTCAAGCTGGGTGGCAAGCCGGAACAGATCAACCCGCAGATCCCTTCGGAACTGGTGATCGACCATTCGGTACAGGTCGATGTGTTCGGCAAGCCGGACGCGCTCGATCTCAATGGCAAGATCGAATTCCAGCGCAACCAGGAACGCTACGGGTTCCTGCGCTGGGGCCAGAAGGCGTTCGACAACTTCAAGGTGGTGCCGCCCAACACCGGCATCGTCCACCAGGTGAACCTGGAGAACCTGGCCCGCGTGGTGATGACCGCGGACAAGGATGGCAGGGCTGTGGCCTACCCGGACACCGTGTTCGGTACCGACAGCCACACCACGATGATCAACGGCATCGGCGTGCTTGGCTGGGGCGTGGGCGGCATCGAAGCCGAAGCGGCCATGCTGGGCCAGCCGTCGTCGATGCTGATCCCGCAGGTGGTCGGCTTCAAGCTCACCGGCCGGCTGCCTGAGGGCGCCACCGCCACCGACCTGGTGCTGACCGTCACCCAGATGCTGCGCAAGCTGGGCGTGGTCGGCAAGTTCGTCGAATTCTATGGCGATGGCCTGCAGCACCTGCCACTGGCCGACCGCGCCACGATCGGCAACATGGCACCGGAATACGGCGCCACCTGCGGCATCTTCCCGATCGACGCCGAATCACTGAACTACCTGCGCCTGTCCGGTCGCAGCGAAGAACAGATCGAACTGGTCGAGGCCTACGCCAAGGCGCAGGGCCTGTGGCACGAACCGGACAGCCCCCATGCCCAGTACAGCACCACGCTGGAGCTGGACATGGGCACGGTGAAGCCGTCACTGGCCGGACCGAAGCGCCCGCAGGACCGCGTGCTGCTGGAAGACGTGCAGAAGAATTACCGCGAAGCCCTGGTCGGCCTGACCAGCAACCGCGACAAGCGCAGCGACGATGTGGCCTCCTTCCTCAACGAGGGCGGCGGCACCGCGGTCGGCAACGAACAGCTGGCCAAGGGCTTCGCCGACATCGAGATCGAAGGCCGGAAGGTCCGCCTGAAGGATGGCGCGGTGGTCATCGCCGCGATCACCTCCTGTACCAACACGTCCAACCCGGCGGTGATGATCGGTGCCGGCCTGCTGGCGCGCAACGCGGCGGCCAAGGGCCTGGATCGCAAGCCCTGGGTGAAGACTTCGCTGGGCCCAGGCTCGCGCGTGGTCACAGACTATCTGGAAAAGGCCGGGGTGCTGAAGGAGCTGGAGAAGATCGGCTTCTACGTGGTCGGCTACGGCTGCACCACCTGCATCGGCAACTCCGGCCCGCTGCCGACCGAGGTCAGTGCCGGCATCGCCGCCGGTGACCTGGTGGTGACCTCCGTGCTGTCGGGCAACCGTAATTTCGAAGGCCGCGTGCATCCCGAAGTGAAGATGAACTACCTGGCCAGCCCGCCACTGGTGGTCGCCTACGCCATCGCCGGCACCACCGACATCGATCTGACCACCCAGCCGCTGGGCACCGGCAGCGACGGCCAGCCGGTCTACCTGCGCGACATCTGGCCGAGCAACAAGGAAATCGGCGATGTCATCGCCGCCACCATCGGCCCGGAGATGTTCAAGCAGAACTACGCCGACGTGTTCAAGGGCGATACGCGCTGGAACACCATCGCCTCGCCGGACGGCAATCTGTACGAGTGGAGCGATGACTCCACCTACATCAAGAACCCGCCGTACTTCGATGGCATGACCATGCAGACCGGCAGCATCGACGACGTGCATGGCGCGCGTGTGATGGGTCTGTTCGGCGACTCGATCACCACCGACCATATCTCGCCGGCCGGCAACATCAAGAAGGATTCGCCCGCGGGGCGCTACCTGCAGGCCCGGGGCGTGCAGCCTGCCGACTTCAACAGCTACGGCAGCCGCCGCGGCAATGATGACGTGATGGTCCGCGGCACCTTCGCCAACATCCGCATCAAGAACCTGATGTTCGGCGGCGAGGAAGGTGGCAACACCCTGTACTACCCGGCCGGCGGTGGCCAGCCGGAGAAGCTGGCGATCTACGACGCGGCGATGAAGTACAAGGCCGACAAAGTGCCGCTGGTGGTGCTGGCCGGGAAGGAGTACGGCACCGGTTCGTCGCGCGACTGGGCCGCCAAGGGCACCCTGCTGCTGGGCGTGAAGGCGGTCATCGCCGAGAGCTTCGAGCGCATCCACCGCTCCAACCTGGTCGGCATGGGCGTGCTGCCGCTGCAGTTCCGCAATGGTGAGAACGCGCAGTCGCTGGGGCTGGATGGCTCGGAAGTCATCGATATCACCGGCCTGGAAGACGGTGCCAGCAAGCGCGCCGCGGTCACCGCGACCCGGGCCGATGGCACGCAGAAGCGCTTCGAGGTGTCGGTGATGCTGCTGACACCGAAGGAAGTGGAATACTTCCGCCACGGTGGCCTGCTGCAGTACGTGCTGCGTCAGCTGGCTGCCCGCTGACCCGGCGCGCGGCATCCGGCGGGCGGAAGCCCGGCCCCGGCGTTACCGCCGGGGCCGAATCGGCCATGAATCATATTTTTGATATTTTTCACCATTCATGCAATTTGCATGAAACAGGCGTAAGGTGATCGCACAGGTCCCCTGGAGCACCGCCATGCTGCACGCCCCCGTCCGCTTCGACCCGATCAACGAGCTGACCCACACCACCGCCTCGTCGGTGAAGGAACATTGGCGCAAGGTCATGCAGGAAGTGCGCGACCAGCACATGGTCGTGGTCACCAATCACAACGAACCGCAGGCGGTGATCGTTTCCATCGAGCAGTACCGCGCGCTGCAGGCCAAGGTCGAAGCGCTGGAAAGCTCGCTGGAGGAACTGCGTGGGCAGGACCCGGCCCTGGCGGATCTGCGTGCCGGCTTCGACCAGCGCCTGGCGGTGCTGCAGCACGCCCAGGCTGGTGATGCCGCACGCGCGCTGCTGCGTCGCCCTGCCCGCCTGAAGGGCCAGGTCAAGGCGGGCACGGGCCACTGATGCCACGCCCGTTCCTGTATGTGCTTGCCGGCGTCAATGGCGCCGGCAAGAGTTCGGTGGGTGGCCACGTGCTGCGCGAAGCCGGCCTGGAATGGTTCAACCCCGATACGTTCGCCCGCGGGCTGCGCGAGCGGGCCGGCCTGGACCCCATGGAGGCCAATGCCGAAGCCTGGCAGGAGGGTGTCAACCGTATCCGCGACGCCCTGGATCACGCCCGCAACCATGCCTTCGAGACCACGCTTGGGGGCAACTCGATCACCGCCCTGCTGCGTGAGGCCAGCCGCACCCATGACGTGCTGATGTGGTTCTGTGGACTGTCCAGCCCGGAGCAGCACATCGCCCGGGTACGCGCACGGGTGCAGGCCGGTGGCCACCCCATTTCCGAAGTCGACATCCGCCGCCGCTGGCCGCTGGCGCAGCAGAACCTGATCGGGCTGATGCCGGTGCTGGCGCAGCTGCAGGTCTACGACAACAGCGCCGACGCCGCGCCGGGCGAGGCCGTGCCCGATCCACAGCTGCTGCTGCAGATGGAGGACGGCCACCTGCAATGGCCGGCCGCCGATGACCTGCAGCAGCTGCAGCGCACGCCCCCATGGGCGACAGCTCTGCTGGAAGCCGCCCTGCGCCTGTAATGCCAAGGGCCGGCAGTGCGCTCAGCGCCGCGGCGCGTCCGGATCGGTGCGCAATGCGCGCAGCAGGCCCAGCATGTAGAACGCCAGGGTGAACGAGAACGGTAGACCGCACAGGACCACGGCCGTCTGCATCGCGCTGAAGTTGCCCGCCAGCAGCAGGCCGATGCTGGCCACGGTGATGCCCACCGCCCAGAACACGCGCAGCCAGATCGGCGCATCGTGACCATCCTCCACCCCGTCGTCGACACGGCGGGTGCACAGGTTGGCGATCATCAGCGTGCCCGAATCGACCGGGGTCAGGAACAGTACGAAACCGATCACCACTGCGGCACCGGCTACATAGGGTGCGCCGGGCAGGTACTCCAGCAGCTTGAACAGGGTCATCGCTGCATCGTGCTGCGCCACCTGCCCCAGCACCGCCTGGCCATGGTTGAGCACCAGGTCGATGGCGGTGTTGCCGAAGATCGACAGCCACGCCAGCGTGAAGCCGAGCGGTATCAACAGCACGCCCATCACTACCTCGCGGATGGTGCGGCCGCGCGAGATGCGTGCCACGAACAGGCCCACGAACGGCGCCCAGGCGATCCACCACGCCCAGTAGAACAGCGTCCAGGAACCCATCCAGGCGCGGCCCTGCGGATCGTTGAGATACATGTCGAAGCTCTTGCGCACGAATGCGCCGAGATAGTCGCCCGTGTTCTGCACCAGGCCATCGAACAGATGCAGGGTCGGGCCGGTAACCAGCACGAACAGCAACAGCGCGCACAACAGGCGCACGTTGAGGTTGGACAGCCAGGCGATGCCCTTCTCGACCCCCGCCACCACGCCGATGGTGGCCACCACCATCATCACCAGCACGATCGCGACCAGCACCTGCGGTGTGTCCGGGATGTGGAACAGATAGACCAGGCCGGACTGCACCACCAGCGCACCGATGCCGAGATTGGTGACCATGGAGATCAGCGTGGCGAGAATGCCGAAGCCATCGACCATGTCGCCGATGCGGCCATGGATGCGCTCACCGAAGATCGGATACAGCGCCGAGCGCAATGCCAGCGGCAGGTTGCGGCGATAGGCGAAATAGCCCAGCGCCACCCCGACCAGCGCGTACAGCGCCCAGCCATGCAGGCCCCAGTGCAGGAAGGTCAGCACCATCGCCTCGCGCCCGGCCGCCACCGTGCCGCCCGGCTGGCCCGGCGGGTTGAGGAAATGGTCCAGCGGCTCGTAGGCACCGTAGTACAGCAATGCGATACCGATACCCGCCGAGAACAGCATCGACACCCACGCGACGTAGCCGAAGGCCGGCGATTCCTCGTTGTGGCCCAGGCGGATACGGCCATAGGGCGAGAACGCCAGCCACAGTACGAATCCCAGGCACAGCACGACCAGCAGCATGTACCACGCGCCGAACGCAGCCGAGACTTCGGCCTGCGCCCATTGCAGCCAGTGCTCGCTGGCATCGGGATAGAGGACGGTGAGCAGCCCGAGAATGCCGATCGACACCGAGGAGCTGAGGAAGACAAAGCGGTTCAAGCGCAGGGGCGAACGCTTGGGATGAGCCTGGGAAGACATGGGATCGTCTCATCAGTCCGAAGGAGCACATGGGCGGGGCCGGACCGGGAAACCGGGCCCATGGCGTGGGGCGCGAGCGCATCCTAGGGTTTATTGATTGAACGCTCAATCAATAAAAAGCATAATGATGGCCAACCCGACGCCTCGGGTCGCAATCCGTGGAGAGACAATGCCGAAGAAGGGCGTGGAGCCGGTCCGTCGCGAACAGTTGATCCGGGCCACTTTCCAGACCATCGACGAAATGGGCATGGCCGATGCCACCGTCGCCACCATCGCCAGGAAGGCCGGGCTGTCCAGCGGCATCGTCGCCCACTACTTCGGCGACAAGGACGGCCTGCTCAACGCTGCGATGCGGCAGATCCTGCGCGAACTGCGGGACGCGGTCGCCCGCTGCCGGGCCGGGGTGGGCGACGATCCCCGCGACCAGCTGCGCGCCATCGTCGATGGCAACTTCGATGACAGCCAGATCAATGGCACCGCGATGCGTGTCTGGCTCACCTTCTGGGCCGCGAGCATGCACCAGCCGGAACTGGCGCGCCTGCAGCATGCCAACGACCAGCGCCTGTTTTCCAACCTGTGCCACCAGTTCAATCGCGTGCTGCCACGCCCACAGGCACGCCTCGCCGCCCGCGGCCTGGCCGCGATGATCGATGGCCTCTGGCTGCGCGGCAGCCTGGTCGGCGGCGCCTTCGATGCTGACAAGGCCCGACGCATCGCCTACGGCTACATCGACTTCCAGTTGCAGGCCGACGCGCTATAAGCGCTTTCAGCTTCCCGCCCCCTTTCGAGGAGTACGCCCCATGACCACCCTGCCCGTCCAACAGCTCTACATCCATGGCCGCCGGGTCGATGCCACCAGCGGCAAGACCTTCGCCACGGTCAACCCCGCCACCGGTGAGGTCATCGCCGAGGTGCAGGTCGCCAGCCAGGCCGACGTCGAACGCGCCGTCGAAAGCGCTACCGAAGGCCAGAAGGCATGGGCGGCAATGACCGCCATGGAACGCTCGCGCATCCTGCGCCGCGCCGTGGAGATCCTGCGCGAGCGCAATGACGAACTGGCCCACCTGGAAACGCACGATACCGGCAAGGCGCTGGCGGAAACCACCACGGTGGACATCGTCACCGGCGCCGACGTGCTGGAGTATTACGCCGGCCTGGCGACCGCCATCGAAGGCATCCAGCTGCCGCTGCGCGAATCCAGCTTCTTCTACACCCGCCGTGAACCGCTGGGCGTGGTCGCCGGCATCGGTGCCTGGAACTACCCGATCCAGATCGCCCTGTGGAAGTCGGCGCCGGCACTGGCCGCCGGCAATGCGATGGTGTTCAAGCCGTCCGAGGTCACGCCGCTGACCGCCATCCGGCTTGCCGA
>NZ_JASGBV010000107.1:0-5817 GCF_030053245.1 Stenotrophomonas sp. RS-48 | reverse complement strand
CAGGCGCTTCTGCTCATGTTCCATCTGCACGTAGCGCGGGAAGCGCGGGTGGTAGACGTCGGCACTGCGCGCGGCGGTGAACGGGGACGAGGCACTGAAGTTGCCGTTGCTCGGGCCGTTGGCCCAGCGGCCCGTGTTGGAGCCCTCCTCCAGCGCCTGGCGCTCGGAGTAGGCCACCGACAGCAGGGCGCCGAACGTACCGTCGGCGAAGATGTTCGACACCAGCGCGGCCATGCGCGGGTCGGCCTTCTCCGCCATCGCGTTGTAGCCGGCCTGGCCGCTGGCGGCGAAGGTGAAGCCGTCATAGTCGAACGGCCTCGCCGTGCGCAGATCGACGGTGGCGCCCAGCGAGCCTTCTTCGACATCGGCCGAAGCGGTCTTGCGCACCACCAGCTGCGAGAACAGGTCGGAGGCGAAGACATTGAAGTCGAAGCCACGGCCGCGGTTGGTACCACCGCTCTGATCACCGGCGCCGACGGTGGTCAGCGCCTCCATGCCGTTGATGCGCACGCGGGTGAAATCCGGGCCGAGGCCGCGCACCGAGATGTTGCGGCCCTCGCCGGCCTCGCGGGTGATGACCACACCCGGGATGCGCTGCAACGACTCGGCCAGGTTCAGATCCGGGAACTTGCCGATGTCCTCGGCGACGATGGCGTCGACCACGCCGGCCTCGCCACGCTTGATGTCCAGCGCCTTCTCCACGCTGGCGCGGTAGCCGGTGACGGTGACCGTATCCAGGTCCGTGGCGCCGGCGGCGCTGCTCTGCTGCTGGGCGGTCGCATTGGCCGCCAGGGCCAGTCCGACGGCCATAGCGAGCAAGGTAACCGGTGTCTTTTTTTGGTGGTTCCGAGACTGCATGCCTTTCCCCTCTCCCAAAGGTCTGGTGCTGCGGCTGTTTCAGCGTGATGACACCGCTGGTCAGAGCGGACGTTAGCAGCACGTCCCGGATCCGGCATCTTGCACCGCAACAGATCTGAAATGTCTCCAAGAGGCTTGCAGGACAATGCTTCCGTCAGTTCCTACGGGTGCGTGGGGCGCATCGGAAGGCTAGAATGACACCGATGGCCAAACGCCGCGCCGACGCGTGGTACACATTCACGCCGTGCAGTTTCACATGCTGGCGGCAAGCGGGGAGGAGTGGAGATGGGGCGTATCGTATGTTTCGGGGAACTGCTGCTGCGGCTCGGCGCGCCCGGTCGCGAGCTGCTGCTGCAGTCGCCGCAGCTGCAGGTGCACGTGGGCGGGGCGGAAGCAAACGTGGGTGTCTCGCTGTCCCGATTCGGACATGACGTGGCCATGGTCAGCACGGTGCCCGGCAATGCCCTGGGGGCGCACGCACTGGGTGAACTGCGCCGCCATGGCGTCGATACGCGGGCGGTGCGCGAGGTGGCGGACGGTCGCATGGGCCTGTACTTCCTCACCACCGGCGCCGTGCAACGTGCCAGCGAGGTGGTGTACGACCGGGCCGATTCAGCCTTCGCGCGCAGCACTGCAGCCGATCATGACTGGCCGGCGCTGCTGCAGGGCGCGGACTGGCTGCACCTGTCCGGCGTCAGCCCTGCGCTGGGGCCGCAGGTGGCCGAGGCGACGCTGGCGGCGGCATGCGCCGCGCGTGCCAGTGGCGTGCGCGTTTCCTTCGACGGCAATTTCCGGCCCACGCTGTGGCAGCGCTGGGGCGGCGACGCGCAGGCGATCCTGCATGCCCTGTTCGACCAGGCTGACATCGTGTTCGCCGACTACCGCGATATCGAAGTGATCCTGGGCCAGCGCTTTACCCAGGCCGGCGCCGTGGAGCGCGTGGACGCTGCCGCAGCGGCGGCATTCGCCGCGTTCCCGCGGCTGCAATGGCTGGCATGCACGCAACGGCAGGCGCTGAGCGTGGACCATCATGTGCTGGGCGCCCTGCTGCTGGGCCGCGAGGGCGTGCGTGCGCAGGCGCCCGTGCGGCAGCTGACCGGCATCATCGATCGCATCGGCGGCGGCGATGCCTTCGCGGCAGGCATCCTGCATGGCATCCTGTCAGGCTTCGATGCCGACGCCACCGTGCGTTTCGGCCTGGCTGCCGGCGGACTGAAGCATTCCATCCCCGGCGATTTCAATCCTGTCAGCGAAGCTGACGTGCTGGCCCAGATGGGCGAGGAGCGATTCGATGTCCGGCGCTGATCCGCGCGTTCGCGCGGTACTGAAACTGGCACCGGTGATTCCGGTGTTCACCCCCGATGATGTCGACGATGCCGTGCAGGTGGCGCAGGCGCTGTTCCGGGGCGGTCTGCCGGTGATCGAGGTCACCCTGCGCACACCCCGTGCGATGGATGCCATCCGGGCAATGGTCGAGGCCGTACCCGACGCGGTGGTGGGGGCCGGAACGGTGCTGACGCCCGCGCAGATGGAGGCGGCCAGGGCCGCAGGTGCGCGCTTCGCGGTGTCGCCGGGCGCAACGCCGACGCTGTACGCGGCCGCGCGCGATGCCGACCTGCCGTATCTGCCGGGCGTGGCCACGGGGTCCGAGCTGATCCTTGGCCTCGAGCATGGCCTGGATACCTTCAAGTTCTTCCCCGCGGTGCAGGCCGGCGGTGCACCGCTGCTGGCGGCCTGGCACGGCCCCTTCGCCGACGTGCGCTTCTGCCCGACCGGTGGCATCAGTGCCCAGACCGCGGCGCAGTTCCTGCACCTGCCGAACGTGCTGTGCGTGGGCGGTTCATGGCTGACCACGGCGGCCTTGCTGCAGACCCGCGACTGGGGCGCGATCGAACGCCTGGCGCGCGAGGCGTCCGTGCTGGCGGGCTGAACCGGCAGGCAATCTTCCAGGATTTGATCGGGATCAAAGCGCCGGCCTCGTGCCGGCGTCACTCTGTCTGCAAGCGCACGACGGAGGAAAACCCATGAACAGAACCATGAAGGCCGCTGTCGTTCGCGAGTTCGGCAGCCCACTGGTCATCGAGGAAGTTCCGGTACCGCGCCCGGGGGCGGGCGAGGTGCTGGTCAGGATCGAAGCCTGCGGTGTCTGCCACACCGACCTGCACGCCGCCGAGGGCGACTGGCCGGTGAAACCGGACCCGCCGTTCATCCCCGGCCACGAGGGCGTGGGGCACATCGTGGCCGTGGGCGGCGGGGTCGGGCATGTCAAGGAAGGCGACAGGGTCGGCATCCCCTGGTTGTACTCGGCGTGTGGCCATTGCGAACACTGCCTGGGCGGCTGGGAAACGCTGTGCGAGACGCAGCGCAACACCGGCTACTCGGTCAACGGCGGCTTCGCCGAGTTCGCACTGGCCGATGCCAACTATGTCGGCCTGCTTCCGAAGGAGGTGGGCTTCGTCGAGATCGCGCCGGTGCTGTGCGCCGGCGTGACGGTCTACAAGGGCCTGAAGGTGACGGACACGAAGCCCGGTGACTGGGTGGCGATCTCCGGCATCGGTGGCCTGGGCCACATGGCGGTGCAGTACGCGCGTGCGATGGGCCTGAACGTGGCTGCCATCGACGTGGAGGACAGCAAGCTGGCACTCGCGCGGCGGCTGGGCGCGCAGGTCACGGTCAACGCGCGCACGACCGATCCGGCAGCATTCCTGAAGAAGGAGATCGGTGGCGCACACGGGGCGCTGGTCACCGCGGTATCGCCCAAGGCCTTCGAGCAGGCGCTGGGCATGGTCCGGCGGGGCGGCACGGTCTCGCTCAACGGACTGCCACCGGGCAACTTCCCGCTGGACATCTTCGGCATGGTCCTCAATGGTGTGACGGTGCGCGGTTCGATCGTCGGCACGCGGCTGGATCTGCAGGAGTCGCTGCAGTTCGCCGCCGAGGGCAAGGTGGCGGCCACGGTCAGCACCGACCGCCTGGAAAACATCAACGAGGTGTTCGCCCGCATGCGCGCGGGCACCATCGACGGGCGCGTGGTACTGGACATGGCCGCCTGACACCCGTGCATGGCCGCCGCGGCCGGGCACCCTCTCCCACGGGTGCGGCGGTCATGCCGATCGATGCGCGCCCGGCGTAGCTGCGCAGGTGGTCAGCGCTGTGACCCAGCGCGCCGGGCGGCAGCCGTCGCCCAGCGCGCCGCCACCACCGGAGCCGTGATGCACACCGCCTGGTCGGTCACCGTGGTCACCGCGCGTTCCAGCAGCTGGATGTCTGCCTCGTGCTGGCGTGCCACGTGCGGGTCCTCGAAGAAGATGGCGCGCTGGCAACGGCCCTCCAGCACGCGGTCGGCGATCTGCGCATCGCCCCCCATCGGTCCGCTCTGGTAGCGCGTCACCCAGGGCGTGTCGCTGGGCCAGCCGCGGCTCCATGCCAGCTCGTTGAGGCGCTGACCGGTGGTCCCGGTCGCCACCCGCTCGCCGAAGCGTGCCAGCACGTCGAAGTGCTCGTCGGCGAAGGCGAGCATCGCCGGCTTCATCGCATCGTGCGCGATCAGTGCCAGGGTCTGGGTACCGAAGGCATGCAGATCGTCGGCACCGGCGTCGGCCTGAAGGCCGGCGTGCACGCGCTCCACCTCGATCCAGTCGCGTGCGGTGGCGACCGTGGAAATGAAAGGTTTGCCGTGGATCACGCACTGCCGCTTGAGCGCGGTCGCTTCGGGAAACACCGAGGACGGATCGACCGGATCGATCAGATAGATGGCACCGTCGAGCGTGCGCTGCGGGCCCATGCCGACCACCTCGGCGACCAGCTTCATCAGCCCGCCCTCGCGGCCGTAGGGATAGCGATGGAGGCCGGCATAGCCGTCGAGGAAGCCGTGGCGTCCGATCGCATCATGAGTGCGGCCGACAGCGTGCAGCGTGATGCCCAGTTCGCGCAGGCCCGGTTCGCAGGCACGCAGCCAGCGGAACAGGGCGGCGCGCGCATCCTGGTGGTGGAGCCGGTTGGCGGCCAGGCCGATACGCATCGAACGCTCCGTGGGCTGGTGGAAGCGGCAGTTTATGTCGTGAACGGCCAATTCTGCGCGCTTTGCAACTTTCCTCATTGTTGCTGTGCCGTGCGTCGCTAGCGTGGCAGGCAGAGCGGTACCGCTGCGCGGCCGTCGTCTCCGCCTGCGATTCGAGGATGCCCATCGTGAATGCCGCCGGCCCTGCGGCCGCATCCATTGCACGCTCCTGCCCGTGGCTGCGATCCCGCATCGTGCTGCCTGCCCTGTTGCTGTGGCCCATGATCACGCGGGCCGACGGGTGCGACATGCCCCTGGCCGTGGCCTGGCCCAGTGACCGCCCGCCACTGTCCTTCAGCGCGCAGGGCCAGCCCGGCGGCCTGGTTGCCGACTACCTGCGGCGGCTGGGCGAGCAGATCGCGCTGCGTCCACATCCGCTTCCCGCCGCGGCCGGCGCGGTCGGGGCGCTGCCGGCCGGTACCCAGGCCGTGCTGGGATGGCCGCGCGAGCAGGTGCCCGACGGCTGGGTCGTGAGCAGGTCCTACCTGCAGCTGTCACAGGTGATCGTGCGCCGTCGCAACGACACGCCACTGCAGGGACTGGGCGGTCTGCGCGGCCGCCGCGTCGCCAGCCTCGACACGGTGCCACTGGCGGCCCACCTGCGTGAGCAGGCGCCGGGCGCATGGCTGCTGCAGGTCGACGCGCTCGATCATGCGCTGCAGCTGCTGGCCATCGGCCAGGTCGACGCGGTAGTTGCCACGTTGGCCGAAGTGGAAGCCGCATTGCGCAGGCCCGGCAGCGATGCCCTGGTGATCGCCGCGCCGGCCGGCTTCGATGATGCCTGGGTGCTGGCGGCTGCGCCGGCCTGTGCGGCCACCGTCGCCGCCTTCGACACCGTGCTGCACGAACTGGACGACGCGCAGCGGGCCGCGCTCCGCGCGGCGTGGGCGCCCAGCGGA
>NZ_JASGBV010000010.1:0-51867 GCF_030053245.1 Stenotrophomonas sp. RS-48 | reverse complement strand
CGGCCGTGCCAGGTTCTGCGAACCGATGTAGCCCACTTCGTTGTCGATCACCGCAATCTTGCGATGGTTGCGCAGGTCCATGCGGCCGCTGCGGCGCCAGCGCAGCCCGCCGGGCAGCATCGCCCGCACTTCGATATCGCGCGCCTGCAGGCGCTTGCGGTAGGCGCGCAGGCCGCGCTTGGCGCCCACCGCGTCCAGCAGCACCCTGCACTGCACGCCGCGGGCGGCGGCACGCTGCAGCGCCTCGACGATGGCCTCGCCCACCGAATCGTCGAACATCAGGTAGTACAGCAGGTGCACGCGGTCTTCGGCCTGGTCGATGTCGGCGATGAGCGTGTGCAGCGATTCGTCGTAATCGGTGAGCAGATCGACGGCGTTGCCGTGCACCGGCATGAAATCGCCCTGGCGCTGCACCAGCGGCACGATTTCCGCACTGGCCGTATCCGGTTCCGGCTTCCAGCGCAGGCGGCGCTGCAGCGCCTGCTCTTCGCGGATGACCTGCGAGGCCTCGGCCTGGCGGCGGATGCGCTCGCGCGACAGCCACGGGTGGCCGAACAGCAGATACAGCGGCAGGCCCAGCAGCGGCACGAAACCGACCAGCAGCAGCCAGCTGCGGGCCGCGCCCGGCGTGGTGCGGGTCGGAATCCAGCACAGCGCGACCAGCCGGATCAGCCAGTCGATCAGCAGCAGATACGATCCCAGCAACCACTCAACCAGCATCGCGTCGTCCGTCGGCAGGTGATGGGCCATTCTGCCCAGCAGGGTGTGTAGAGTCGAGCTTGCTCGACTGCCTCAGCGCAGCCGGGCACGGGCTCGGCTCTACAAGGGAGGGCGGGCTTCAATGCCGCACCGGCACCTCGCTCAGCTGGCGAACCGATTCGGCGTGGCGGCGGCCGTTGAGCGCCATGCAGGCAATGGCCTGCGCCGCCCGCTCCAGCTGTGCATCCGGCAGCGGCGAGGAGGTACCCTTGCTCAGCGCCAGATGGTGGTCGCACAGCAGCAGCGCCATGCCTTCGATGCCTTCCAGCATGCGCTGCAGGCGCAGCCAGCCCAGTTCCAGGTCCTGCCGGTGTGATGGGGTGTTCATGCAGCCTCCTTCAACGGATCTGGCCACCGGTGAAGGTGGCGGACGATGCGTGGTTGCAATACCGGGGAACAAGCAACGGGAACAAACCGGCGGGCACACGGCCCCCACGCACCGCCCGCCAGAAGGCAGAGCGGGTCGCCAGCCGCTGCAAAAGCAGGGGCAGCGGCTGGCGAATTTACCGTTACTCGATTCCTCGGGATTGCAAGCCCGACCGCTGCAGATGCAGCGGCTTGCCATCATGGACACAGCGAAGCCAGTGATTCCAATTGATTTGGATCGCGCGAACTGCCGGAACCGGTAGGAAGAATCACTTATCGCATTCGGCCCATGATTCCGCGCACTGCGCCATAGGCGACAGCCTGCGCAGGGAGTACGGCCGTGCCGGCCAAGGGCCGACACCCACCAGACCAGACGACAGGCAAGAAAAAACCCGCCACAAGGGCGGGTTTCTTCGCGGGGACCAGCAATCCGTGCGGATTACTTGATCTTGCCTTCCTTGTACAGGACGTGCTTGCGCACGACCGGATCGTACTTCAGGAATTCCATCTTCCCCGGGGTGTTCTTCTTGTTCTTGTCCGTGGTGTAGAAGTGGCCGGTACCGGCCGAGGAAATCATACGGACCTTATCGCGCTTGCCTGCCATGATGCTTTACTCCTCAGACCTTTTCGCCGCGCGCACGCAGCTCAGCCAGAACGGAATCGATGCCGTTCTTGTCGATGGTGCGCAGTGCATGCGCGGAAACACGAAGCTTGACCCAGCGGTTCTCGCTGGCCACCCAGAAACGGCGCTCGTGCAGATTCGGCAGGAAACGACGACGGGTCTTGTTGTTGGCGTGCGAGACGTTGTTACCCGTCTGCACTCGCTTGCCGGAAACCTGGCATACGCGGGACATTGCGCACCTCGATAGTAGTTGTTGTCAGCCCGTAGCCCGGGAGACGGCGGCCTCGGTGGTTGCCCACCACACGTCAAGAGAATCAAAGGGTTACGCTGGCGTTGGGCGGCCGGGGACGTGCTCCCGGGGGCGCCGCCCGGCACGAAACCGGACACAGCGAGCCGCGCATTATGCATGCAATCAAGGCCTTGCGCAAGTTACCCACAGGAGCGGCCGGGCGTGGGCTCGGCCCTGCGGGTCCATCACCCCAGCGCTTCCACCACCCAGTCGATGAATACCCGCAGGCGCTGGCTCATGTGCCGGTTCGGCGCAAACATGATGTGCATCGGCATCGACGGCAGCTGCCAGGCCTGCAGCAGCGGCAGCAGTTCACCGCGTGCCACGTGCGGCTCGGCCATGTAGCTGGGCAGGGCGACCACGCCCAGCCCGGCCAGGCCGGCGGCGAGATAGGCATTGCCGTCATCGAAGCCGACCGTATGGCGGCCCTGCACCTGGACGGTCTCATCGCCGCGCCGCGCGGCGAAGACCCGCGCCCGCCCGCTGCGTGGGCTGAGCAGCCCAACCATGTGGTGCTGCGGTCCCTCCAGCGCGCGCGGATGCTCCGGCAGACCAAAGCGCTGCACGTAGTCCGGGCTGGCGTGGAAGCCGATCGGCAGCTCGCCCAGCGGCCGTGCCACCAGGGCCGGGTCGGCCGGGGTGCCGCCACGGATCACGCAGTCGACGTTGTCGGCGATGACGTCGACCTCGCGGTCGCTGACGCCGATGTCCAGCTGGATCTCGGGGTAGCGCGCCTGGAAGTCCGGCAGTGCCGGCACCAGCCGCAGCCGCGCATAGGGCCCGGGCACGTCGATGCGCAGGCGGCCGCGCGGCTGCACGGCGGCATCGCCCAGGCCACCCTCGACCTCTTCCAGCTCGGCCAGCAGGCGGGCAATGCGGGGGTAGTAGGCCGCACCATCGGCGGTGACGCTGACCCGCCGCGTGGTGCGGTTGAGCAGGCGCAGACGCAGGTGCGCTTCTAGCTGCTGCACCAGCTGGGTCACCGTGGTGCGACTGATCTGCAGGGTCGTCGCGGCACGGGTGAAGCTGCCGGTCTCCACCACACGGGCAAAGGCGCGCATGGCCTCGAAGCGGTCCATCGGCGATCCGATTGTTTGGGTTGTGCGATCAATCTAGTCCGATCATCGCGGTATATCCAGACAACAATCGCGAGCAGGATGGCGGTTCTTCCCATCAGGCCCTTCCCATGTCACACCGCGATGTCGTTTTCCCCGTTGGCCGCCAGGCCCTGTATGACCGCAACCGCTACTCTCCGGCGATCCGGTCCAATGGCTTCCTGTTCGTCTCCGGGCAGGTCGGCAGCCGCGAGGATGGCTCGCCCGAACCGGACTTCGAGGCGCAGGTCCGTCGCGCCTTCGACAATCTCAATGCGGTGCTGGCCGCCGCAGGCTGCACGTTCGATGACGTGATCGACGTGACCGTGTTCCTGGTCGATCCGGAGAAGAACTTCGAGAAGGCCTGGGCGATCGTGCCCGAGTACTGGGGCGAGGCGCCGCACCCCACCCTGACCGGTATCGGCGTGACCTGGCTGTACGGCTTCCAGTTCGAGATCAAGGTGATCGCGAAACTGCCGTGAGCGGAACGCCGCCGGCCCGCACCGGCTGCCAGGGCTACTCGGATGCGAACTGCAGCGTGCGGCGCCAGCGCAACGGCTTCGCCTGGCGGGCCGGGTCGGGGCCGAACCGGCTCAACCAGCCTGCCGCAAGCGCACGCTCGCGCAGGCGCTCACCCACGCCCTCGGCATGCTCCACCTCAACGTGGGTCACATTGCCCTCCGCATCCACATCCATCGCCCAGACCAGCGTGCCCACCCACTCGGCCGGCGGAATGGACGCGTCGTAGTTCGGCCTCCCAGCCACGTACGGCTGGTCGTGCCGCAGGTACAGGGGCGACGTTTCGAGCCGGTGGTCCACGCGGATCTGCGCACTGCCACGGCGCCCATCGCCCAGCACGGCGTCGACGGTCCACATCCCCACGGCACCGGCGGTGCCCAGATCGGCCTCGTAGCATTTCTTGCGGCCACGGTAATCCTCATGGGCCGTGCGCGAGACCCGTCCACCCTTGGCATCGCGGATCTCGATCTGCAGCCCACCCACGTCGGTGTCGTCGAGATCGGCGGCCACGCAGATACGATGGTCATGCTGTCCATCGGCAATGAACAGCTGTGTCTGCGAGCGCGCCAGTGCATCGGCCGGCGTCGGCGACCACAGGAATTCCACATAGACGTCGTCGGCTGCGCGGGCGGCCGGGCTGGCCAGAAGCAGCACCAGGCCTGCGGTGGCAATGCGTGCGTTCATCTTCCTGCCTCGGTGACGGGACTCGATGCGGAGCGGGGGTGGAACAGCGCAATCACCCCCAGCTGAACGGGAGATTCCGACGAATTCCCGAAGTGGCCATTGATATTGTATCCGGCGAAAACCGCTTGCTAGCCTCCCCTCCATGCGTTGGATCGCCCGCCACCTACGCTCGTACCTGCTGATGCTGCTGATGGCGGCATTCGTGGTCGTGCCGGTGGCCGACGCGCTGGCGTGCGCGGTGGAACCGCATGCCAGCGTGGCACATGTGGAGTCGGCGGCCGATGACACCGCAGGCGACAGTGACAGCAAGCACACCGGTGCCTGCACGCATAACCACTGCCACCATTCCACCTCCAGCCTGCCGGCGAACACCTTCGCCGCCTTCGATGCGCCGCTGCCGGCGCGCTGGATGACGGCCGGCGATGCGACGGCCTACGCCGTCGCCCAGGATGAACTGACGCGTCCCCCCCGGGCGTGAGCTGAGCGCGTCCCGCTGCTGCGGGCTCCCGTTTCACTCACAACCGGAATCCCCCTATGTCGATCCTGACACCACGGTCGCCGCGTGCGGCCGGGCTGGTCGTCGCCGTGTTGCTGGGCCTGGCCCCGGCGGCATCGGTGATGGCGCAAGCTGCTCCTTCCTACGACACCCTGCTTGAACGACTGGACCAGCTGCCCGGCGCCCGTGTGGGCTCGGCGCTGGCCGAGGCTGCCGACGCCCGCGCCGACCAGGCCCGTGCGCTGCCCAATCCTTCCCTTTCCTGGTCGGCCGAGAACGCGTGGGGCACCGGCTCCTACGGCGGCATGGGCAAGGCCGACAGTGTGCTCAGCCTGTCCCAGCCGCTGGAGGTCTGGGGCCAGCGCGGCGCGCGCGTACGTGCCGCCCGTGCCGAGGCCCAGGCCGCCAATCTGCGTGGCGCGCAAAGCCGCAGTGATGTTGCCGGCCAGCTGGCCGCGGCCTACGCACAGGCAGAGAGCGCATTGCGCCGCTACACCCTGGCCGAAGAGGCGCTGGCCCTGACCCGCGACGATGCCAAGGCCGTCAATGCCATGGTCAGGCAAGGGCGTGAACCGCAACTGCGTGCGGTGCAGGCGCAGAGCGAGGTGGCCAATGCCAGCGCCGCGCTGGACGAGGCGCAGGCCTTCCGCGACGCCGCGCTGGCGCGCCTGGCCGGCGCCGCGCTGCTGGATTCGCCGGTGCAGTCGATCGACAGCAGCCTGCTCGACCGCGCACCTCCGCTGCCACGCGGCGCCACCGATGCCGCACTCGCGGTGCGTATCGCCGAAGCCGAAGCCGATGCGGCCGGCCGGCTGGTGGACGTCGAGCGCAAGCGGGCGCTGCCCGACCTGAGCCTGACCGCCGGACAGACCCGCTTCCGCGAAGGCGGCGAACGCGCTTACACGCTCGGCGTCAGCCTGACCGTGCCGTTGTTCGACCGCAACCGGGGCGGCATCCGTGCCGCCAGTGCCGACCAGCGCGCGGCCGAAGCCCGCCTGGACCAGCAACGCCGCGACAGCGAGGCCGGACGGCTGTCGGCCATTGCCGGGCTGAAGGCCGCCAGCAGCCGCACCCGCGCCGCCGATGAAAGCGTGGTGGCGGCCGAGGAAGCCTATCGGCTGGCCCGCGTCGGCTTCGATGCCGGACGCATCTCGCAGCTGGAACTGCGCAGCACGCGCAGCGCGCTCATTGCCGCCCGCGGCACCGCGGTGGATGCACGCCTGTCGCGCGTCGCCGCGGAAATCGATCTTGCCCGCCTCGAGGGGCGCGCACCCTTTATGGAGGCCCCATGACACTGTCCCGTTCCTTTCCCCTGCTTGGCGGCGTCGTGCTGGCCGTTCTCCTCGCCGGCTGCGCCGGCAACGCACAGACACCGGAAACAGCCGATGCCACTGCAGCCAAAGCCGGCAGCGATGACGGCCACGGCCACGCAGCCGACAGCCCGGACGCCAAGGCCGAGGCTACCAAGGCACCGGCCGACGCCGACGAAGGCGTGGTGCAGCTGACGCCGGAACAGATCAAGGCGTCCGGTATCGAAGTGGTGGCCGTCGGACGCGGTGGTGGCGGCTCCACCCGCCTGTCGGGCCGTGTCGAACCATCGGTGGGCGCACGTGCCTCGGTGGCGTCCACCGTGAGCGGTCGCGTCGAACGTGTGCTGGTGGCACCAGGCACAGCGGTGAAGCAGAACCAGGCCCTGGCGATCGTGGTCAGCGGCGAAGCCGCCGTGTTCCGCGCCAACGCTCTGGCCGCATCGGCCGAAGCCGAGGCGGCACGCCTGGCCTACGGCCGCGACAAGGCGCTGGTCGAACAGGGCGTGGTCGCCCGCCAGGAGCTGGAAGCATCGCGCGCCCGTTCGCTGGCCGCACAGGCGCAGGCGACTGCCGCACAGGCGCAGGCCGCGGCCAACGGTGCGCCCGATGCCAGTGGCCGCGTGCGCATCACCAGCCCGGTGACCGGCATCGTCGGCAACGTCCAGGTCACTCCAGGCGGCGTGGTCGCCGCAGGCAGCGCGGTGGCCGATGTCGCCGATCCGGCGATGAACGAACTGGTGTTCACCGCACCGCCTGCGCTGGCCGCGCAGGTCACCCCGGGCATGACGCTGGACGTCACGGTGCCGGGCGGCAGCTTCACCGCCACGGTCACCGGCTCTGCGGCCGACGTGCGCCAGCAGGGCGGCGTGGCGGTCATCCGCGCGACGCCGGTGGAGGCGGCTTTGCCGCCGGCCGGTTCGCCGGTGTCGGCCAGGGTGGTCACCGAAGGCCGGGACGGTGCACTGAGCGTGCCAGCCGATGCCGTGCAGAACGTCGACGGCAGCAGCGCCGTGTTCGTCGCCGTGGAAGGCGGTTTCAAGGCACAGCCGGTGCTGGCCGGCCGTCGTGCCGGTGATCGCATCGAGATCCTCGGTGGACTGAGCGGCAACGAGCGCATCGTCGGCACCAATGCCTTCCTGCTCAAGGCCGAACTGGCCAAGGGCGAAGCCGAGCACGGCCACTGAGGAGGCGACCATGTTCAAGCTCATCATTGAATCAGCGGTGCGCTTCCGCTGGCTGGTGGTGTTCCTGGCGGCGCTGATCGCGGCCTGGGGCCTGTTCCAGCTGGGCAAGCTGCCGATCGACGCCGTGCCGGACATCACCAACCGCCAGGTACAGATCAACACGGTGGCACCTGCGCTGACACCGGAACAGATCGAGCGGCAGGTGACCTACCCGCTGGAAACCGCGCTGGCCGGCATTCCCGGCCTGACCACCACCCGTTCGCTGTCGCGCAACGGCTTCTCCCAGGTCACCGCGATCTTCACCGACGCGACCGACATCTACTTCGCCCGCCAGCAGGTGGCCGAGCGCATGCGTGAAGCAGCGGAAGATCTGCCCGATGGCGCGTCGCCGCTGCTGTCGCCGGTCACCACCGGCCTGGGCGAGGTGCTGATGTGGACGGTGGACTTCACCCCGTTCGATCCCGCCCGGCTGGCCAGACCGGGGGAAGCGGGCTGGCAGGCCGGCGAGGTCTACCGGACACCGGAGGGCAGCCTGCTGCGCACGCCGGAAGAACGCGCCACCTACCTGCGTACGGTGCAGGACTGGATCATCGCGCCGCAGATGCGCTCCAGCCCGGGATTGGCCGGCGTCGATACGGTCGGTGGGTACGTGAAGGAGTACGGCGTGCACCCGGACACTGCCAGGCTGGCTGCGCATGGCCTGGGCCTGGCCGACCTGGTCACGGCACTGCAGCGCGCCAACGTGCAGGCGGGTGCCGGTTTCGTGCAGCGTGCCGGCGAAGGCCTGGTGGTACGTGCGGACGGCCTGGCACTGACCACTGATGATCTGGCGCAGGCCCCCGTTGCGACCCGCAACGGCGTGGTGGTGCGCGTGGCCGACGTGGCCGATGTCGATCTCAGCCGTGCACCGCGCCTGGGCGCGGCCAGCCGCAATGGTCACGAGGCCGTGCTCGGTACCGCCTTGATGATCGCCGGTGGCAACAGCCGCACCGTCGCGCAGGCGGCAGCGGCGCGCCTGGAGCAGGTCAACAGGTCGTTGCCGGCCGACATCGTGGCCGTGCCGGTGCTGGACCGCAGCGTGCTGGTGAACTCCACCATCAGAACCGTGGCAAAGAACCTCACCGAAGGTGCGCTGCTGGTGGTGGTGGTGCTGTTCCTGCTGCTGGGCAACCTGCGCGCGGCAACCATCACCGCGCTGGTGATTCCGCTGTCGTTCCTGTTCGCCGTGATCGGCATGAACCGCTTCGGCATCAGCGGCAATCTGATGAGCCTGGGTGCGCTGGATTTCGGCATCCTGGTGGACGGTGCAGTGATCGTGATCGAGTCGACGCTGCTGATGCTGGGCCAGCGCCGCGCCGAACTGGGCCGTGCGCTGACCGCGATGGAACGTCTGCGCGTGGCGGCGGAGTCGGCGCGGAAGATGGCGCGTCCAGCGGCGTTCGGCCAGTTGATCATCCTGCTGGTGTTTGCGCCGATCCTGACCCTGGAAGGCGTGGAAGGAAAAACGTTTCATCCGATGGCCGCCACGTTCATGCTGGCTCTGGTGGGTGCCTTCCTGTTCTCCTTCACCTTCGTGCCGGCCATGGCTGCGCTGCTGGTGCGCGAGCCGAAGCTGAAGGAAAGCGGGGCGCACGCCGATGACGGCGAACACGAAACACGCCTGATCCGCGTGCTGCGCGCACGCATCGAACCGGTGATCCGCAAGGCGGTGGACCACCCGCGCTCGGTGCTGGCCGGCGCGGTGATGATGGTGGTGGTGGGCATCGGTTCGTTCTCGCTGCTGGGCCGCGAATTCATGCCGACGCTGGATGAGGGCAATGTGGCGATGCAGGCGCTGCGCGTACCGTCGACCTCGCTGGAGCAGTCGCTGGCGATGCAGCTGGCGCTGGAAAAGGCGATTGCCGGGCAACCGGAAGTGGAAACCGTGTTTTCGCGCACCGGTACCGCTGAAGCCGCGATCGACCCGATGCCGACCAACATCTCCGACAGCGTGATCGTGCTGAAGCCGCGCAAGGAGTGGCCCGATCCGACGCTGGACAAGGAGGCGCTGGTGGCGCGCTTCGAGGCGCTGGCCGGGCAGCAGCTGGGCAACAGCTTCGAGTTCAGCCAGCCGATCGAGCTGCGCTTCAACGAGCTGATCTCCGGCGTGCGCACCGACCTGGCGGTGATGATCTTCGGCGATGACTTCAGCCAGCTGCAGAAGGTGGCCGACCAGGTCGCGTTGAAGCTGCGTGCGGTGGACGGTGCGGCTGACGTGCGGGTGGAGCAGATTTCCGGCCTGCCGACCCTGAACGTGAAGATCGACCCTGTCGCCGCCGCGCAGTACGGGCTGACCGCTGCGGACGTAAGCGATGCACTGGCCACCGGCATCGGTGGCACGGCGGCCGGCAAGATCTTCGAGGGCGACCGACGCTTCGACGTGGTGGTGCGGCTGGACGATGCCGCACGCAACGATCCGGACCAGCTGTCATCGCTGCCGATTGCCACACCGGCCGGACTGGTCATTCCGCTGTCCTCGGTGGCCCGCATCACGGTCAGCGAGGGACCGAACCAGATCAGCCGCAACAATGGCAGCCGCCGGGTGGTGGTGCAGGCCAATGTGCGCGGCCGCGACCTGGGCGGCTTCGTCGGCGAAGCGCAGGCAGCGGTGGCCGACGTGGCGCTGCCGCCGGGCGCCTATCTCACCTGGGGTGGCCAGTTCGAGAACCTGCAGCGCGCGGAAAAGCGCCTGGCAACGGTGGTGCCGGTCGTTTTCCTGCTGATCGGCAGCCTGCTGTTCATGGCCCTGCGCAGTGGCAAGGAAGCCGTGCTGGTGTTCAGCTGCGTGCCGCTGGCGCTGGTCGGCGGCATTCTCGCCCTGCTGCTGCGTGGCATGCCCTTCTCGGTATCGGCTGCGGTCGGCTTCATCGCCGTGTCCGGCGTGGCCACGCTGAACGGCCTGGTGTTGATGCAGGCCGTCCGCGAGCGGCTCGATGCCGGTGACCTGCCCCTGCAGGCGGCAATCAACGGTGCCGCCAGCCGGATCCGCGCGGTGCTGACCACGGCACTGGTGGCGATTGTCGGCTTCATTCCGATGGCGATCGCCAGTGGCTCCGGTGCGGAGGTGCAGAAACCGCTGGCGACGGTGGTGATCGGTGGCCTGATCACGGCGACCGCGCTGACCCTGCTGGTGCTGCCGACCTTCGCTGCGCGCGTGGCCAGGCCTCGGCCGGCCAACGTGGCCGGCACGTCGCACTGAGGCCCTTCTGGCCCGGCCAGGGATGTACCTGCCGGGTCGATCACCTGCAAGGAGACGTTGCATGACCACACCGCAGGACCGCACCCGCCACCTGGTCCAGGCCGGCGCCTTCCTGATCGAACTGGCCGACAACGCCGGGCTGCCGATGGATATCCGGGCCGAAGCGCATCGCCTGCTGCGTCATTACCCTACGGTCAGCGAGATCCGGATGATGGCGCAGCTGGAGAACAATACGGCGATCTTCAAGGTGCCGTTGATCGCCGACGCCTTCGAGCGCGAATGGGTGGATCGCTACACGCGCGGTGCGCATCGATGAAGACGCGGCGGGGCCGGGGTTCCTGGAGGAAACCCGGCCCCGTCTGCCGCGCTTCGCGCTCGCCGGGCGTGGCCCGGCGCTACCACCGCGCATTCCGGTAGCGCCGGGCCATGCCCGGCGGCATTTCGGATCAGGCCTGCTTGCGCTGCGCGATATAGGCCTGGATCTGCTGTTCCAGTACCGGCAGCGGCACCGACCCCTGCTTGAGCACGGCGTCATGGAAACCCTTGACGTCGAACTTGTCGCCCAGCTCCTTCTCGGCCTGCGCGCGCAGGCGCACGATGGCGATCTCGCCGAGCTTGTAGCTCAACGCCTGGCCCGGCCAGGAGATGTAGCGATCCACTTCGGTGGTCACTTCGTGCTCGCTCAGCGCGGTATGGTCACGCAGGTAGGCGATGGCCTGTTCCCGGGTCCAGCCCTTGCTGTGCACCCCGGTATCGATCACCAGGCGTGCCGCGCGCCACATCTCGTAGGTGAGGCGACCGAAATCCTCGTAGGGGGTTTCATAGATGCCCATCTCCACGCCCAGCTTCTCGCTGTACAGGCCCCAGCCTTCGCCGTAGGCGGAGATGTAGGCGTTGCGGCGGAACTCGGGCTGTTCGCCCTGTTCGGCGGCGAGCGCGCCCTGCAGGGCATGACCGGGATCGGACTCGTGCAGGGTCAGCGCTGGCAGGTTGTACAGCGGCCGCGCCGGCAGGTTGTAGGTGTTGAGCCAATAGGTGCCCATGCCACCGCGGCCTGCGGTCCAGAATGGCGCGATGTCCGGCGGCACCGGCACGATGGTGAAGCGCGCGCGCGGCAGTGTCATGTACTTGCCGATGACACCATCGATGCGCTTGGAGATCCACGCCGCCCGATACAGCAGCTCGTTCGGGGTCTTGGCGTAGAACTGCGGATCGGTGCGCAGGAAGGTCAGGAATTCGCCGAAACTGCCCTTGAAGCCGACCTGCTGGATGATGTCGTTCATCTCCTTCTGGATGCGCGCGACTTCGCCCAGGCCGATGCGATGGATCTCATCCGGCGACAGGTCCAGCGTGGTGTATTCGTGGATCTGCTGCCTGTAGAACGCCTTGCCCTCCGGCATCGCTTCGGCCGCCAGGGTGGTACGCGCCTGCGGGACGTACTCATTGACGAAGAAGGTACGCAGCTGCTGGAAGGCCGGCACCACCTTGCCGCTGATCACCGCACGGGCCTGCGCCTGCAGCTGCGCCTGCTCGGCCGCCGGAATGCTGGCCGGCAGCTTCTTGAACGGCGCGTACAGCGGCGACTCGGTGGGGTCCTTCAGCTCGGCGACGGTGGCAATGGAGACCTCGCGCCCGTCAAGCACCGCGCGGGGCACGCTGAAACCCCGCTTGAGTCCGGCGCGCATGTTCTCGGTCTGCTGGCCGAAATAGCGCGGCACGTCGTCCAGGCGTGCGATGTAGTTGCGGAAGTCCTGCGCGGTCTTCATCTCGCGCCGGGCCATGAACGAGAGATTGGACCAGAACGAGGAATCGGAGTTGAACGGCATCTCGTAGGCCCGCAGACGCACCTCCTCGGCGAGGTTGAACACCTGGTCGCGGTAGATCGCGTAGTTCACCTGGTTGTCGGCGCTGAGTGTCTTCGGGTCGATCTTCTTCAGCTCGGCCAGGGTCTGGTCCCAGACCTTCAGGCGCGCCTGCTGCGCGGCCGCGCCCACATCGGGCAGCCGCGTGGCGTTGGCCGGCGCGTCGCCATCCTCGCTGGCTTCACCGCCCCCGGCCTGGCGCCACTTCCATTCCTTTTCGTACAGCGCGCGGAAGGCGGCATCGGCCGCCGATTCGGTGGTCGCAGGGGCGGACGCCGCGAGCGCGGGCGGAGCCGCCACGACGGCAGCCGGAGCGGACAGGGCGATGAGCAGGGCAACGGCAAGACGGGTTTTCACGAGCACAGGTTCCCGGGAAGGCAGACGCCGATCATGGCACCGCCGGACAGCCGGGGCATGGTTCAAAAGTCCTGCCTGCGCTGCAGGACCGGTAACGCGGGGACCGCACACCTTCGCCGGGCATGGCCCGGCGCTACCGGCGTTCGATCCCGCCCAGGTGCCGCCTCAACGGTTGGATCGGTAGCGCGGGGCCATGCCCCGCGAGCGCGCAGCGTGCAGAACGGACACCTCTCCGGCGCTACCTCAATGGCTGGCTTTGTCCCGCTTCCAGCCGCGGTGCCGGATGTCCAGGTGCAGGCTGTACAGCGCGGTGAACGCCGGGAACAGGTTCTGCAGCACGCCCACCGAATCCTGCTTGGCCGAGAACAGGAAGTAGCTCAGCGTCATCAGGCTGCCGATCACGCTCATGTACCAGAACAGGCGCGGGATGACCGGCTTGCCGGCACGCCGGGAGGCGATGAACTGGACCAGCCAGCGGCCGCCGAACATCAGTGCGCCGGTATAGCCGATCAGCTTCCAGCCCGTCACATGCAGGCCGGTCCAGAACAACCAGGTCAGCGGCTGGTCGAGCCAGTGCAGCGCCATCATCGTTCTTCCACCGCGGTACGCCTGCTGCGGGTGATCAGCCAGGCAACGCCCCGCAGGTCGCGGATGCCGACCAGCGCACGGCCGAGGTTGTTGTACTTGGAGACGCCAGCGGTACGGTGACGATGGTTGACCGGCACGCTGGTGGTCTTCCAACCGGCACGCTGCATCAGCGCCGGCAGATAGCGGTGCATGTGGTCGAAATACGGCAGGTCGAGGAAGGCTTCGCGCTCGAACAGCTTGATGCCGCAGCCGGTGTCGGGCGTATCGTCGCGCAGCATGCGCGCCCGGATGCGGTTGGCCCAGCGACTGGCCCAGCGCTTGCTGCCGCTGTCCTGGCGGTTGACGCGCCAGCCGGCAAACAGCTTCACCTGCCCGTCGGCAGCATCGCGAGCCGCCAGCAGCTTGGGGATGTCGGCCGGATCGTTCTGGCCATCACCATCCAGGGTGGCGATCCACGGCGCACGGGCATGCTTGACACCGGTGCGCACCGCTGTGCTCTGCCCGCTCTGCTCGACATGGTGCAGCACCCGCAACTCCGGCGTGGTGGCTTTCAGGCCCTGCAGCACCGCCAGGCTGTCATCGCGGGAGTGATCGTCGACATAGACGATCTCGAACGGCAACCGGCCCCGCAGTGCCGCG
The DNA here is from genome assembly GCF_030053245.1 of Stenotrophomonas sp. RS-48. NCBI lineage: Bacteria > Pseudomonadati > Pseudomonadota > Gammaproteobacteria > Lysobacterales > Lysobacteraceae > Stenotrophomonas > Stenotrophomonas sp. RS-48. The sequence goes on along the minus strand of NZ_JASGBV010000010.1, from coordinate 37,860 downwards.
ACGATTTCGGCGATCAGGGGCGCGACATTGTCGCGCTCGTTGAATACGGGGACGACAACGGAAAGCTCGGGTTGGCTCATGGGTCACTCGGCCAAGAGGGGACAAAGACCGCGCATTCTCCGAAGCCGAGGTTATCCGAAGATGAATCCGGCTGTGTGAGGATTGCTCCTCAGGCGCGATCGCCGAAATACTCGCGGCACCACTGGACGACGGGCGGCAGCCCCTGCTCGATCGGGGTCACCGCATCGAAGCCGAATGCGTCATGTGCGCGGCGGGTGTCGGCCATCGTGCGGACCATGTCGCCCGGCTGCATCGGCTTGTAGACCTTCTGCGCAGGGCGGCCGGCGGCCTGCTCGATGACGCTGATGAAGCGCTCCAGCTCGACCGGCGTATGGTTGCCGAGGTTGAATACCCGATGCGGTACCGGACCATCGGCCGGGTGCGCGAGCGCGCCGAGGATACCCGACACGATGTCGGAGACATGTGTGAAATCGCGCTGCATGCGCCCCTGGTTGAACACCTCGATCGGGCGCCCGGCCAGGACGGCACACGAAAACAGCAGCGGCGCCATGTCCGGCCGTCCCCACGCGCCGTACACGGTGAAGAAGCGCAGGCCGGTGGCATGCAGGCCATACAGCTGCGCGTAGGTGTGCGCCATCAGCTCGTTGGCAGCCTTGGTGGCCGCGTACAGCGAGCGCGGCTGGTCCACGCGCTGGTCCTCGGAGAACGGCGGCGTGGCCGAATCGCCGTACACCGAACTGCTGGAGGCGTAGACCAGATGCTGCACGCCGCGGTGGCGGCACAGTTCCAGGATATTGACGAAGCCGACCAGGTTGCTGTCGACGTAGGCCTGCGGATTCTCCAGCGAATAGCGCACCCCGGCCTGCGCGGCCAGATGGATCACCGCGCTCGGCTGCAGTTCGTCGAACAGCGCGGCCAGGCCTTCACGGTCGGTCAGGTCAAGCGTGCGCAGATCCAGCGTGGGGCACAGCGCGGCCACGCGGTCCCGCTTGATCTGCGGGTCGTAGTAGTCGTTGAAGTTGTCCAGGCCCACCACCGGCTGGCCCGCCTCCAGCAGCGCGCGGGCGGTGTAGGCACCGATGAAGCCGGCAGCGCCGGTGAGCAGGATGGTCATTGCAGGTCTCTGTCCACGTGCCGAGCGACTCAGCCCTGGCGGGTCCGCAGCTTTTCCAGCACGCCGTCGAGGGTATCCAGATCGGTGTAGTGGATGATCAGCTTGCCCTTGCCGCCGCGGCCGTGGCTGATCGCCACCTTGGTCCCCAGCGACTCGGACAGTTCGGTTTCCAGCGAGGCGATGTCGGCCTGCTGCACCTTCGGCGTGGCCGCCGGGCGGTTGCTCGGCACCTTGCCGGCGGCGAAGGCCTGCGCGCGGCGCTCCACTTCACGCACCGACCAGCCTTCATCGGCCGCTTCCTGCGCCAGCTTGCCGGCCAGTTCCGGGGCCAGGGTCAGCAGCGCGCGGGCGTGGCCCATTTCCAGGCGGCGGGTTTCCAGCAGCAGGCGGATGGCCACCGGCAGTTCCAGCAGGCGCAGCAGGTTGGACACCGCCGCGCGCGAGCGGCCGACGGCCTCGGCCGCCTCGGCATGGGTCAGGGTGAACTCGCTGATCAGGCGCTGCAGCGCCTCGGCTTCTTCCAGCGGGTTGAGGTCTTCGCGCTGGATGTTCTCGATCAGCGCCATCGCGATGACGGTGCGGTCTTCCAGTTCGCGCACCACCACCGGCACTTCGTCCAGACCGGCCAGCTGCGAGGCGCGCCAGCGGCGTTCGCCGGCGACGATCTCGAAGTTGCCCGCCGGCAGCTGACGCACCAGGATCGGCTGGATCACGCCCTGCGACCGGATCGAGTCCGCCAGTTCGGACAGCTTGCCCTCGTCCATTTCGCGACGCGGCTGGTACTTGCCCGGCTGCAGCTGGCCGACCGGCAGCTTGCGCAGCACCTCACCCGGCAACGGTTCGATCACCGCGGTGGTGGCCTGCACCTGGCTGACCGCTCCCTTCGGACCGAGCAGCGCATCCAGGCCACGGCCGAGGCCTCGCTTCTTGGCTGCCGGCTTGCTGCTGGTCATCAGACGGTCTCCACGGCCTTGGTGGCCTTGTTGCGTTCGTTGTTGCGACGGATGATCTCGCCGGCCAGGCCCAGGTAAGCCACGCCGCCGCGCGAGGCGCGGTCGTAGCCGACGATGCTCTGGCCGTGGCTGGGCGCTTCAGCCAGGCGCACGTTGCGCGGCACGATGGTACGGAACACGCGGTCGCCGAAGTGTTCGGTCAGTTCGGCCGATACGGCGTTGGCCAGGTTGTTGCGCACATCGAACATGGTACGCAGCACGCCCTCGATCTCCAGCGCCGGGTTCAGGCTGGCGCGCAGCGCCTCGATGGTTTCCACCAGAGCACTCAGACCTTCCAGCGCGTAGTACTCGCACTGCATCGGCACGATCACCGAATCGGCGGCGGCCAGTGCGTTGAGCGTCAGCAGTGAAAGCGCCGGCGGGCAGTCGATCAGGATGTAGTCGTACTCGTCGCGGATCGGCGCCAGCGCCCGCTTCAGGCGCTGCTCGCGCTCGCCCTGCGCCATCAGCTGGATCTCCGCAGCGGTCAGGTCGATGTTGCCGGGCAGCAGGTCGTAGCCTTCCGCGGTCTGCACGCGCACGTCGGCGGCGGTGTTCTCGCCCAGCAGCAGGTCGCAGGTGGACGCCGCCAGCTCACGCTTGTCCACACCACTGCCCATGGTCGCGTTGCCCTGCGAATCCAGGTCGACCAACAGCACGCGCTTGGGTGCGTTGGCCAGGGAAGCGGCCAGGTTGACGGCGGTCGTGGTCTTGCCGACGCCACCCTTCTGGTTGGCGATGGCGATGATGCGGGCCATGCGGGTGTGCCTCGTCGACGGATGCTGGGACCGGTCATTATGCGTACAACCGGGCCCGGGCGGAAATCGTGGATCGCCAACCCCTTGTCGCGCAAAGGGTTGGCGGCGGGATCAGGGGCCTGTAACGGTGACCAGGTGGCGCTCGCCCGCCAGGCCGGGCACGCTCAACGGGGCCACGTCGCGCACCTGCCAGCCTGCCGGCAGTGCGGCGATCTCTTCATGCGGGTAGACGCCCTTCATCGCCAGCAGCACGCCGCCAGGACGCAGCAGGTGGCCACCGACGCGGATGATGCCGGCCAGCGTGTCCATCGCGCGGGCGGTCAACTGGTCGTAGTGGCCGGCCTCGTCCAGCGCTTCGGCGCGCGACTCAGCCACGCGGGCATTGCCCAGGCCGAGCTGGCGCACGGCCTCGCGCATGAAGCGGGCCTTCTTGCCGTTGCTCTCGACCAGGGTGACCTGCAGACCCGGGCAGGCGATCGCCAGCGGGATACCGGGCAGCCCAGGACCGGTACCCAGGTCGGCCAGGCGGCCATCGGCCACGAACGGCTGCATGGCCAGCGAATCGAGCAGGTGACGGGTGACCATCTCCTGCGGGTCGCGGATGGCGGTGAGGTTGTAGGTGCCGTTCCAGCGGTGCAGCAGGCCCAGGTAGCGCAGCAGCGGCGGCGCCAGTGCGGCGTCCAGGCCCATGCCGGCCAGGCCCTGCTCCAGCGTGGCGGTCACGCCGGCGGGGAGTTCGTGTTCGCTCATGCCGCCATTATCGCCCGTTTCCCGGGCTGATTCGCCGCTTCATTGCGGATACCAGGCCAATGCGGCACGGAACTGGCCGCTGGCCTGCCATTCGTGCAGATGCCACTGCCGGGCATCACCCAGCGCAGGGTCGCACCAGCGCAGGTGCAGGGCGCCGTCGACACCTGGCGCCAGCTGCAGGCGATGCAGGCCGAACGAAATGCCCTGCCCGTGTGCCTTCAGCAGCGCCTCCTTGGCGCACCAGACACGGAAGAACCAGTGTTCGCGTTCCGTGGCGTCCAGGCCCTGCAGCCAGGCCACCTCTTCCGGATGGAAGAAGCGCTGCACGATCTCCAGCAGGCGTGGGCGCGGGCGCAGCAGTTCCAGGTCCACGCCGAGCCGTACACCTTCACCCAGCGCCACCAGCAGCACGTCGCCACTGTGGCTCCAGCCCGTGCCGTGGTTGGCCAGCGCACCGGTCAGCTCGGGTCGGCCCTTGTCGTCGCGGACCAGCGGCAGTGCCTCCGGCGCGAGATCCAGCGCCTGTGCCAGCACCTGCCGGGCCTGCGGCTCACCGCGCTGGCCCGGCACGTGTGGCCGCCGCCAGACCGTGACCGGGCCGAAGCGCCAGGGGCCATCCAGGGTGGCTGGCAAGCTCATCCGCACGCAACCGTCACGGGATTGCACGACGGGTTCACAGCCATGCGCGTCAACTGGTCACGGTTTTCCACCGGAGGTTCGATCATGGGCATCATCATCTGGCTGATCGTCGGCGGCATCGTGGGCTGGCTGGCAAGCATCATCATGAAGCGCGATGCGCAGCAGGGCATCATTCTCAACATCGTGGTCGGCATTGTCGGCGCGCTGATTTCCGGCTGGCTGTTCGGCGGCGGCATCAACGAAGCGATCACCATCCGCACCTTCCTGTTCTCGCTGATCGGTGCGGTGATCCTGCTGGCGATCGTCAACCTGTTCACCCGCAAGAGCATACGTTGATCCGACGGGCAGCGCCGGGCACGGCCCGGCGCTACCTCACCCCAACTGCACCCATGCCGGCGCGTGGTCGCTGGGGCGCTCCCAGGTACGTGGCTCGCGGTCGATGCCGGACGCCACGGCGCCGCCCTTGAGCGCATCGGAGACCAGGGTGAGGTCGATGCGCAGGCCCAGATTGCGGCGGAAGCCCGCCGCGCGGTAATCCCACCAGCTGAACGTGCCGGCTTGCTCGTTGTGCAGCCGGAAACCGTCGTGCAGGCCCAGCTGCAGCAGCTTGTTCAGCGCGCCGCGCTCGGCGGTGGAGGTGAGGATGTGGTTCTCGTTCCACACCTCCGGATCATGCACGTCGCGGGCGTCCGGGGCGATGTTGAAGTCACCCAGCACGACCAGCTTCGGGTGCCGCTGCAGTTCCTCGCCGATCCAGGCGTGCACGGCCTCCAGCCAGCGCAGCTTGTACGCATACTTGTCGGTGCCGACGTCCTGGCCGTTGACCACATACAGGTTGATCACCCGCAGGTCGCCAAAGGTGCCGGCGATGACGCGCTTCTGCTCGTCCTCGAAACCCGGAATGCCGATCTGCACGTCCTGCGCCGGCTCGCGTGACAGCAGGGCCACGCCGTTGTAGGTCTTCTGGCCGGCGAATACGCTGCGGTAGCCGGCGCCGATCAGCGCCGCATCCGGGAACTTGTGGTCCTCCAGCTTGGTTTCCTGGATGCCGACGATGTCCGGGCCGAACTCCTTGAGCCACTGCTCCAGGTGCGGCAGGCGGACGTTGAGCGAATTGACGTTCCACGAGGCGATCTTCATGGGGGCATTCTACCCGGGCCTGCTTTGGTAGGCGCCAACCTTGGTTGGCGCATGGATGCCCCGCGTGCCAACCAAGGTTGGCACCTACCGGTAGAGCCACGCCATGCGTGGTTTCACCGCAGCAGCAGCTTCAACATCCCCGCAATCTTCGAATACGGCGGCCGCAGCCTGTCGCTGGCCGCCCAGCGCGACTGCCACAGCACCGGCAACCGCTTGCTCATCGCATCGAACCCGGCGCGGCCGTGGTACGCGCCCATGCCGCTGGCGCCCACCCCGCCGAACGGCAGGCCATCGGCGGCGAAGTGCAGCAGCGTGTCGTTGACCGTTACTCCCCCGGCCACCACGTTGGCGAGAATGCGCTCCACGGTGGCGCGGTCGTGGCTGAAGGGATACAGCGCCAGCGGCCGGTCGCGGGAGAGAACGTCGACCAGCGCCGCATCCAGATCCGGGTAGGCGCGCACCGGCAGGATCGGCCCGAAGATCTCCTCACGCATCAGGTCCAGGTTGTCCGGCGGGTCCAGCACCACGGTCGGCACCAGCAGGCGCTCGCGGTCGGCGCGAGCCTCATCCACGTGCGCCAGCGGAATCACCGGCACCCCGCGTTGCCGCGCCTGTGCCAGGTAGCCCTGCAGGCGCTGGTACTGGCCTTCGTTGATGATGCGCGTGTAGTCGCCGGCCTCGCTGAAGTCACCATAGCGCTCGCGTACCTGCTGCTGCAGCGCCTGCACGAACTCGCGCTGACGCGCGCTATCGATCAGCACGTAATCCGGCGCGATGCAGGTCTGGCCCGCGTTGAACCACTTGCCGGTGGCCAGCCGTGCGGCGGCTTTGTCCAGCGGGAAATCACGGCAGACGATGGCCGGCGACTTGCCGCCCAGTTCCAGCGTGACCGGCACCAGATGTTCGGCCGCAGCCGCCATCACCTTGCGGCCCACGGCCGTCGAGCCGGTGAACAGCAGATGGTCCAACGGCAGCGACGACACCGCCGCCGCCACGTCCGCACCACCCTGCACCACCGCCACCCGATCGGGCGGGAACACACTGGCCAGCAGATCGGCCAGGAACGCGCTGGTGCGGGGCGTGTGTTCCGAAGGCTTCAGCAGTACGTGGTTGCCGGCAGCGATGGCGGTGGCCAGTGGCACCAATGCCAGCGTAACCGGGTAGTTCCACGGCGAGATCACCCCGACCACGCCCAACGGCGTCGGCCGCAGCTGCGCGCGCGCCGGCCACAACTTCCATCCCGCCGATGCCCGCTGCGGCTTCGACCAGCGCCGCAGGTGGCGCCGCAGGTGGTCGATGGCCGACAGCACGCTCATGCCATCGGCCAGTTTCGATTCAACGTGGGCGCGGTGGCCGAAGTCCTCGGCGATGGCCTGGGCCATTTCATCCAGACGCGGCTTCAGCGCCTCGCGCAGGCGGCGCAGGTCGGCTTCGCGCTGATCCAGCGACGGGCGCTGCGACTGCCAGGCGCTGCGCAGGGTGTGCAGGAGGTCGGGGAGGTCGGCTGGGGCGGTGGTCGTCATGGGCCGACTATACGGGGTGCGGCACTGTCCGACGGAGTCAGATACCTTTCGCGCGCGAAAGAGATCTGACCCTGGGCGCGAGATGGCGGGTGGCTTCGGATGCTTTTCAACCACGATTACGGCATTGAACGCTGTCTTTTCGCGTCTGCGGAGTTTTGTGCCGCGCGCTGCGCGGTCGCCGAGCATGGCTCGGCGCTACAGGGCAACGAAAAGGCCGTGGTCTGCACCACGGCCTCTCCTTCATCCGGTGAACATCATTCCTACTTGGTGATATCCACGTCCTTGGTTTCACGCAGGAACAGGCCACCGATCACCACCGACATCAGCGCGATCGCGATCGGATACCACAGGCCGTAGTACAGATTGCCGGTACCGGCCACCAGCGCGAAGGAGATCGCCGGCAGGAAGCCACCGAACCAGCCGTTGCCGATGTGATACGGCAGCGACATCGAGGTGTAGCGGATGCGGGTCGGGAACAGCTCGACCAGGTAGGCGGCGATCGGGCCGTAGACCATGGTCACGTACAGCACCAGCAGCCACAGCATGAAGATCGTGCCCGCAATGTTGATGCGCGCGCTGTCCGCCTTGGCCGGGTAGCCGGCGGTGGTCAGGGCGGTCTTCAGTTCGGCACCGAATGCGTCGGCCTTGGCCTTGCCTTCGTCCTTGCTCAGTCCCGCCGCTTCATACGAGGTGACGCTGGCGCTGCCGACGTTGACGATCGCCAGCGAACCCGCCGCTGCCGGCTGCACGTCGTACGGCACGCCCGCCTTGGTCAACGCGGCGGTGGCCACGTCACAGGAGCTGGTGAACTTGCGCAGGCCGACCGGATCGAACTGGAACGAGCAGGTGGACGGATCGGCCACGACCAGGGCCGGCGAGCTGCTGCGGGCCTCTTCGATGGCCGGGTTGGCGAAGTGGGTCAGGCCCTTGAAGATCGGGATGTAAGTCACGGCAGCCAGCAGGCAGCCGGCGAGGATGATCTTCTTGCGGCCGATGCGGTCGGACAGCCAGCCGAAGAAGATGAAGAACGGCACACCCAGCGCCAGTGCGGCCGCGATCAGCAGGTAGGAGGTGGTGGCGTCGACCTTCAGCATGCTGCTGAGGAAGAACAGCGCATAGAACTGGCCGCCGTACCAGACCACGGCCTGGCCGGCCGCTGCGCCCAGCAGGACCAGCAGCATCAGCTTCAGGTTGCCGCCCTTCAGGCTGTCACGGAACGGCGTTTTGGAGCCCTTGCCTTCCGACTTCATCTGCTGGAACAGCGGCGACTCACTCAGTTGCAGGCGGATCCACACCGAGATGCCCAGCAGCACGATGGACACCAGGAACGGAATGCGCCAGCCCCAGGCTTCGAATGCTTCATTGCCCAGGAAGTAGCGGCAGGCCAGGATGATCAGCAGCGACATGAACAGGCCCAGCGTGGCGGTGCACTGGATGAAGCTGGTGTACAGGCCACGCTTGTCGTCCGGGGCATGCTCGGCCACATAGGTCGCCGCGCCGCCGTATTCGCCACCCATCGCCAGGCCCTGGGCCAGGCGCAGGATGATCAGGATCACCGGCGCGGCAAAGCCGATCGACGCGTAGTTGGGCAGCACACCGACCAGGAAGGTCGAGATGCCCATGATCAGGATGGTGACCAGGAAGGTGTACTTGCGGCCGATGCGGTCGCCGAGGCTGCCGAAGAAGGCCGCGCCGAACGGACGCACGAAGAAGCCGGCGGCGAACGCCAGCAGGGCGAAGATCATGCCCGTGGTTTCATTGACACCGCTGAAGAACTGCTTGGCGATGATGGCGGCGAGCGAGCCGTACAGGAAGAAGTCATACCACTCGAAGACCGTACCCAGGCTCGAAGCGAAGATGACTTTCTTGTGGCCCTTGGTAAGGGTGCCCGCGGGATTGTGCGCGGTGCTGGGTGTGCTGGACATGAGACGCTTCCCCTCCGAAGCAATCGTTGTTGGCAAGTGCCGACGGTGGGTCGGCACTCAGTATCGGTAGCGGCCGACCTGGGTCGGCGCGCCGTCAGAAGCTGTACTTCGTGGTGAACTGCAGCCGGGTGATGTCACCCTTGTTGCCGTTCTCGATCTCGCGGCGGCCATACATCAGCTCGGCGCCGACATCGACCTTGGGCAGCGGTGAGTAGAAGATGTTGCCGCGGATGCTCTGCACGCTCTTGGTGACCAGCGGGCCCAGCACGCTGTCGTTGTCGTAGTCGCTGCGCGCATAGATCAGGTTGGTGCGCAGCTTCGGCGAGAACGCATGGCGCCAGCCCACGTAGCCGGCCAGAACGCCGGTCGGATTGAGCTCGTCGCGGGCGATGTCATAGGCCGAGTCGGCGGTGATGCCCAGGCCGATGTAACGCGCGATGCCCTCGCCTCCGGTGAACTGGTAATGCAGCGAATCACTGTCGCCCATCACCCACTTGCCGCCCAGGGTCAGGCCGCCGGCAACCTTGTCGGCCTTGGCGCCGGTGGTCTGGTTGTCGACCTTCAGCTGGCGGACGATGCCGCCGACGCCGAAGGTGCCCCAGTCGCCCTTCCAGCCGTAACGCATCGTCAGATCCGGCAGGCTGCCGCGATCGGAGTTGGCGCTGGCGTTGGTCCAGGCGCCGGTGACCGGATTGCGGGTACCGGTAAGCGTGGTGGTTTCCGGGTTTTCCAGGGCAACGCTGAAGCCCCCGCTGGTGTAACGCACCTGTGCCTGGCGTACGAAGATCACACCGTCGGTCGGGCCGACGAAGTCGACCGCTTCCGGCAATGCGGCCGCGTCCATGAAGTTGGACCAGGTCTGGCCGGCGAGCCAGTTGTTCCAGTACATGTAGGCATGGCGCAGGGTGACACCGTAGGTGTTGGTGGCGGTCTGGTTGCCGAGCGAGTTGCCGAAGAAGTCCATCTCGAAGAACGCGCCGGCCTTGTTGCCGGACTCGCTCACGTTGTCGATGCCCAGGTTGAAGCGCGAGAACTTTGCGTGGGCGTTGTAGTCGGTGCCCGAACGCCTGCCGTTTCCGCCGGCGCCTTCCACCGGGGTCTGGCCCGGCAGATACAGCGAACGGCCGGTGGCATCGTCGGCCAGCTGGCCGTCACTGGTCTGGGTCGCCAGGAAGTCAGCCTTGATGAAGCCACCGATCTTGACCGTGGTACCCGGTGCGGCACCCGGAGTGATGGTGGTGACCTGGATCGGCTGCTTGCCGGCCGGCACCGCCGGCTTCTGCTCGGACTGCACGGTGCGGACTTCGGTCACCGCCTGCTGGGTCTGGGCGATCTGGGTCTGCTGCTGTTGCTGCGAAGACAGCAGCAGCTGGACCTGGCGCTCCAGTTCGGCGACGCGTGATTCGAGTGCTTTTTCTTTGGCGGTCTCTGCGAACGCCATGCCCGGTGCGACCAGGGCGACCAGCAGGCAGGCCGCCAAAGGTGTGCGCACGGCTTTCAACGTACGGTGGCTCATGTTGCCCTCTCTCCCAAGTGGCAAGGTGATGCCGCGCGTGGGGCACGGTCGAGCCGAGACTGCGGGGCACATGCGCGCACCGGCTATTCGCCATTGGTCGAAGCCGGGCCCGCAGGGCGCTCACTTTCGACCATGGTCTAAGCACAGTGGTGACGCGGCCGGGGGTGGATGGGGCAAACTGAGGGGGATCGGTCGTTGCGATGCTGCGACCGCACATACAAAGTCAACGTGCAAGTGAGGGTGCCATGGCTGATATCTACCCCGTCGATCCGCAGTTCGCCGCCAAGGCACGCATCGACAAGACGTCCTACCAACAGCAGTACCAGGCTTCTGTGACCGACCCGGAGGGTTTCTGGGGCAAGGCCGCCGAGCGCCTGCAATGGATGCGCACGCCGACGAAGATCAAGAACGTCAGCTACGACCTGGCCGACTTCCACATCAAGTGGTTCGAGGACGGCGAGCTCAACGCCAGCGTCAACTGCCTTGACCGCCAGCTGGACAGCCGTGGCGACAAGACCGCCCTGCTGTTCGAGCCGGACAGCCCGGACGCACCGGCCCAGCACGTGACCTATCGCGAGCTGTACGAGCGCACCTGCCGGCTCGGCAATGCGCTGCGCAACCTGGGCGTCGGCAAGGGTGACCGGGTCACCATCTACCTGCCGATGATCGTCGATGCTGCCGTGGCCATGCTGGCCTGCGCGCGCATCGGTGCGATCCACTCGGTGGTGTTCGGTGGCTTCGCGCCGAACTCGATCGCCGATCGTGTCAGCGACTGCCAGAGCAAGCTCATCATCACCGCCGACGAGGGCCTGCGCGGTGGCCGCAAGGTTCCGCTGAAGGCCAACGTCGATGCAGCCCTGAAACTGCCGGGCACCAACACCGTGGAGACCGTGCTGGTGGTGCGCCACACCGGCGGCGCGGTGGACATGCAGGCCCCGCGCGACCGCTGGTTCCATGACGTCGTGGACAGCCAGCCATCCACCTGCGAGCCGGAGCGCATGAACGCCGAGGATCCGCTGTTCATCCTCTACACGTCCGGTTCCACCGGCAAGCCGAAGGGCGTGCTTCACACCACCGGCGGTTATCTGCTGTACGCGGCATACACCCACGAAGCGGTGTTCGACCTGCGCGAGGACGACATCTACTGGTGCACCGCCGACGTCGGCTGGGTCACCGGCCACAGCTACATCGTGTACGGCCCGCTGGCCAACGGCGCAACCTCGCTGATGTTCGAGGGCGTGCCGAACTACCCGGACACCTCGCGTTTCTGGAACGTCATCGACAAGCACAAGGTGTCGATCTTCTATACCGCGCCGACCGCCATCCGTGCACTGATGCGCGAAGGCGAGGAGCCGGTGAAGAAGACCTCGCGCGCCTCGCTGCGCCTGCTCGGCAGCGTCGGCGAGCCGATCAATCCCGAGGCCTGGCGCTGGTACTACGAGGTGGTCGGCGACAGCCGCTGCCCGATCGTCGATACCTGGTGGCAGACCGAGACCGGCGGCATCCTGATTTCGCCGCTGGCCGGTGCGATGGACCTCAAGCCGGGGTCGGCCACCCTGCCCTTCTTCGGCGTACAGCCGGCGCTGGTGAACGCCGATGGCGAGATCCAGGACGGCCCGACCGAAGGCAATCTGATCATCCGTGATTCCTGGCCGGGCCAGATGCGCACGGTGTACGGCGACCACCAGCGCTTCATCGACACCTATTTCCGCACGTATCCGGGCAGCTACTTCACCGGCGACGGTTGCCGCCGCGACGAAGACGGCTACTACTGGATCACCGGCCGCGTGGACGATGTGATCAACGTGTCCGGCCACCGCATCGGCACCGCCGAGGTCGAAAGCGCGCTGGTCTCGCACCCGAAGGTGGCAGAAGCCGCCGTCGTCGGCTTCCCGCACGACGTGAAGGGCCAGGGCATCTATGCCTACGTCACCCTGGTGGCCGAGGAAGCGCCGAGCGAAGAGCTGCACAAGGAGCTGATCGCATGGGTGCGCAAGGAAATCGGGCCGATCGCCACCCCGGACCACCTGCAGTGGGCACCGGGCCTGCCGAAGACCCGCTCGGGCAAGATCATGCGCCGCATCCTGCGCAAGATTGCTGAAAACGCGCCGGACCAGCTCGGCGACACCTCGACCCTGGCCGATCCGTCGGTGGTGGCGTCGCTGGTGGACGAACGCAAGGTACGCTGACGTACGACCCGGGGTCGGATCCCTTTCCGCAGGGAAAGGGCTCTCTGCCCCCAGGGGCCTGGCCCCCGAACAGTTTCCCCACGGTTCCCCCCGACCATGACCACCCTCCTGATTGCAGATGACCACCCGCTGTTCCGCGAAGCCCTGCGTGGGGCCGTACAGCGGGTCATCCCCGGCGTGCAGCTGTTCGAGGCTGACAGCGTGGAAGCGCTGTATGCACTGGCCGACCAGCACAACGATGCCGACCTGGTCCTGATGGACCTCAACATGCCGGGTGCACAGGGTTTCAACGCACTGGTGCACATGCGCTCGCTGCATCCTCACCTGCCGGTGGTGGTCGTCTCCGCGCGGGAGGAGGCCACGGTGATGCGCCGTGCGCTCGATCACGGTGCGCTGGGCTTCATTCCCAAGTCCGCCGACTCGGACACCATCGGTCATGCGCTGGGCACCATCCTCGACGGCGAGACGTGGGCCCCGCCGGAGGCACACAACGTGCCACCCACCGAGCGCGAGGAACGCGAGGTCGGCCAGCGCCTGCGCGAGCTGACGCCGCAGCAGTTCCGCGTGCTGCAGATGCTGGGCGCCGGCCGCCTGAACAAGCAGATCGCCTACGACCTCAACGTCTCCGAAGCGACGATCAAGGCACATGTGACCGCGATCCTGCGCAAGCTGGGCGTGACCAACCGCACCCAGGCGGTGCTGATGGCCGGCAAGCTGGCCATCGACGACGACGCGATCGTGCTGCCGCCGGAAGAAGACTGACCGTGCCGGGCTGCGGAGCCGTGCACGGGGTCTCGTGATGCCCTCGTAGAGCCGAGCCCGTGCTCGGCTGCTCTTCGCCTCAATGCCAATCATGCCTCAAGCGGCCATCGACTCCAGGCATAGGGGTACTCCGCGATACGGGTCGCCAACCCTGCACGCACGGGATTGGCCGCAATGTATCTCGCCTGCGTGTGCAGGCATTCGTCACTGCGCAACGCATGGTCGTAGTACCCCGGCTGCCAGATCGGCACGTTCGCATCAACGCGCGTGGCGATGGATCTTCCACTCCTGGACTTCAGGATCTGCATGCGGCCGGCCAGCGTGCCGGTACGCAACTCCATCAACCAATGCAGGTAGTCGGGCATGATCACCCAGCCCAGGGAGAAGGTACGACCGGTCCGCTCTACCGTGCGCAGGGCTTCGATCAGCAGCTCAACGTTGGCCTTGTCTATGAACCAGGGACGACGCGCATGCGTTACCGTGGTAAGCGCGTAGACATTGCCGGTATGCGACCAACGACCATAACGAAGTGCGGGACTGGCCATGCGAAGAGGCTATGGCACGCATGACAGCCTCTCCATCAGTGCAACGCCGCAATGCCTGTCAGCCAAGACCCTGACGTAGAGCCGAGCCCATGCTCGGCTGCTTCATACGCCCGCCGAGCACGGGCTCGGCTCTACAGGTAGCCCCTGCTCAGCCCACGCCGCGCAGGTGTTCGTACAGGATCGTCGCGCCGATGATCACCAGGATCGCGCCGCCAATGATCTCGGCACGCTTGCCAACCATGCTGCCCAGCACGCGGCCGAGCATGATGCCGACGGTGACCATTGTGAGCGTGCACAGGCCGATGACCGCCGCCATCACGCCGATATGGACATCCATGAACGCCAGGCCGATACCCACCGCCATCGCATCGATGCTGGTGGCGAATCCCGTCAGCGCCAGCTTCCAGAAGCCGTGGTGCTGCGAGGGGTCTTCATCCTCTTCACCCTCATCCGGACGCAGGCCGTTGTAGATCATGTGGATGCCCAGAGCGCCAAGCAGGCCGAAGGCGATCCAATGATCGAAGGCTTCGACGTACTGCAGGGCGGCGCGGCCGAGCAACCAGCCGATGATGGGCGTGATCGCCTCGATGACGCCGAAGATGATGCCGGCACGCAGTGCATCGCGGAACACCGGCTTGCGCATCGCCGCGCCCTTGCCGATCGCCGCGGCGAAGGCATCGGTGGACATGGCAAAGCCGATCAGGAGGATCGAAATGGGGGACATGTGTGCTTGCTGAGGTCGGGCTTGGACGGACGCACGGCCTGCGCTCGCGCCCAACCTGACGTTGCGCGCGCGGGCCGCTGGTCTCGCCAACCATCATGGCTGTCCACGCCACGGCGCACTGGCCGAGTATGTTGACGTGGACGATTCCTGCGTAGGAATCCGGCTACTCCCCAAGGGGACGCGAAGCTTAGCATCGCGATTCGCGCCTGGCACATTTCTGGTGAAACGCGCAGGCAGGGCTGGTTTGTATAGCGATGGCTATATCAGCGCCGGGCTGCGCGCGGAGCCGAGCATGGGCTCGGCTCTACAGTTGCCATCAGGCTTCGTTGCTGCCGGCGTCGCGCAGCGCGCCGAGGAAGGCGCGCAGCGAGGCCGGCTTGATCGGCTTGGTCAGCACCCGATAACCCCGCTCGCGCGCCATCCGCTTCAGCTCATCGCGACCATCGGCAGTGAGCAGGGCACCGGGCAGCGGATAGCCCGCCGCCTCGCGCAGTGCCACCAGCGCGTCCAGGCCATCCATGCGGTCATGCAGGTGGTAATCCACCAGCATCACCTGCGGGCGCTCGGCAATCTTTTCCAGCGCCTGATCGACGGTGGCGGCGGTGATCACCTGCACCTGCCAGCGACCCAGCAGCGCACGCATGCCGTCGAGGATTTCCTCGTCATTGTCCACGCACAGCACGCGCAGGCCGGCCAGCGAATCGCTGCGCACCGGCGTGGCGGCCACCTGGACCGCCGTGGCAGGCTCGGTGTAGCCCGGCAGAGGCGCCACGCGAGGCAGGATGATCGAGAACATCGACCCGCTGCCGACGCGGCTGCGTGCGTTGAGCCGATGGTCCAGCAGGCGCGAGATGCGCTGGCAGATCGACAGGCCCAGACCCAGGCCCTGCTCGCCCCAGTCGAAGGGCTGCTGGTAGCGATGGAACTCATCGAAGATCTGCCGCATGTGATGCTCCGGGATGCCGGGGCCGGTATCCCACACCTGCAGTTCCACTTCCTCGCCCCGATGGCGCACGGCCAGCACGATGCGGCCCTGCCGTGTATAGCGCAGCGCGTTGGCCAGGAAGTTCTGCAGCACACGCCGCAGCAGGCGCCGGTCGCTGCGCACCCATGCCGGGCGCGCGAACAGATCCAGGCGCAGGCCACGGCCGGCGGCAACCGGCGTGTACTGTGCGGCCAGCTCGCGCATCAGCGCGCTGACGTCGAACTCGCCAATGACCGGATGCAACCCACCTGCATCCAGCCGCGATACGTCCAGCAGGCCATCCAGCAGCTCCTCCGCCGCGCGCAGCGAGGCATCCACGCGCTCGGCCAGATGCTTCTGCTCGTCGCTCACATGAACGCTGTCACGCAGCGCCGAAGCGAACAGGCGCGCGGCATTGAGCGGCTGCAGCACGTCGTGGCTGATCGCGGCCAGGAAGCGGGTCTTCGACTGCTGGGCGGCTTCAGCTTCGTGGGAGCGCTCGGCGACGCGCTGTTCCAGCGTTTCGTTGGCTTCCAGCAGCGCCTTCTCGGCGTGCTTGTAATCGGTGATGTCGTTGTAGCTGGTCACATAGCCGCCACCAGGCAAGGCCTGGCCACGCATCTCGATCACCTTGCCATCGCTGCGCGTGCGCTCGAACACATGCGGTGAGCCGGCGCGCATGTAGCCGATGCGGCGGTTGATCTGCACCTCGATGTCGCCCTCGCCCAGCTCGCCCCGTTCGGCGTTGTAGCGGATCAGGTCGGCCACCGGGCGGCCCACGTACAGCATGCCGTCGGGGTAGCCGAACATGTCCTGGTAGCGGCGGTTCCACGCCGTCAGGCGCATGTCCGGATCGACCACGCTGACACCTGCACTGATGTTTTCCAGCGTGGTGGACAGGATCTCGCGGTTGAAGCGCAGTTCCTGCCCGGCTTCGTCCAGCACCGCTACCACCTCACCCAGGTCCATGCCGGAACCGCGCAGCAGGCTGGTCAGGAGCAGGCGCGCGGAGGCGGCACCGATCGACGCGGCCAGCAGGCGCTCGGTGAACTGCACCCAGGGCCGGTCGGCCGGCGCGGAAGACTGCAGTTCGCGGCCCAGCGACTGCGCCTGCTCGAAGAACGAACGCCGCGCATGGCGCTCGCCCACCACGCGCGAGGCCAGCGCCAGCAGGTCGCCCACATGCACGTGGCCCGGCCAACCGCCGGCGACCGAGGGGCGCTCGGCGTACGGATCGAGGAAGGGCGCAGCACGCAGTCGCTCGTCCACCCCCGGCCGCCAGCGTGCGGACACCAGCATCATCGTTGCTGCATTGACCAGCAACGACCAGAAGGTACCGTGGGTCAGCGGATCCCAGCCGGTCATGCCGAACAGCTGCTGCGGGCGCAGCCATTCGATGCCGAACGGACCCTGCTGGACCCAGCCGGCGTCGACCCATCCCGCCATGGTCATCGCCGGCAGCAACAGGGTATAGAGCCAGGTGGCGAAGCCGAGCAGCATGCCGGTTTCCACGCCGCGGCGGCTGGCGCCACGCCAGTACAGGCCGCCGATCAGGCCAGGTGCGAACTGCGCTACCGCGGCGAACGCCATCAGGCCGTAGGACGCCAGGGTGCTGTCGTTGCTGCTGCTGCGGTAGTAGCTGTACGCCATCAACGCGAGCAGCAGGATCGCCAGGCGGCGGATCCACAGCACGCGCGAGGCCACGTCGGCTGCTTCCTGGTGATCGCCACTGCGGCGCAGCAGCACCGGCATCACCAGATCATTGCTGACCATGGTGGCCAGCGCGATGGATGAGACGATGACCATGCCGGTGGCCGCGGAGAAGCCACCCACATAGGCGACCAGCGCCAGTGCGTTGCGGCCTTCGGCCAGCGGCAGCGCCAGCACCATCGCATCGTCGGCGACGCTGCCGCCGGTGCCGAACAACGTGACGCCCGCGGTGGCGATGGGCAGCACCATCGCCGAGATCAGCACCAGGTAACCACCGAACATCCAGCGTGCGCGGCGCACGTCGCGTACATCGCCACATTCGACCACCGCGACATGGAACTGGCGCGGCAGGCAGACGATGGCGAGGAAACTGAGCAGGGTCTGCGAAATGAATCCCACCGGCGGCAATCCGGTGAACAGCGTATGCACCGACTCGACCACCGCATCGGTGCGGTCGGTCAGCCACACATAGGCGAATACGCCAACGGCGAGCATCGCCAGCAGCTTGATCACCGATTCCAGGGCGATCGCCAGCATCATGCCGTGGTGATGCTCGGTGGCATCCACCTGGCGCGTGCCGAACAGCGTGGCGAACAGGGCCATCAGCAGGGCGACATACAGTGCGGGATCGCTGAAGAAGCCGGTCGGGCCGGTGTTGCCGGTCAGCACCTGCAGGCTCATCGCCACCGCTTTGTACTGCAGGGCCAGGTAGGGAACGATGCCGATCAGGGCGATGATCGCCACCAGCGCGGCCAGGCGCCGCGAGCGGCCGAAGCGCGAGGAGATGAAATCGGCGATGGACACCACGTTCTGGCTGCGGGCGATCAGGGCCAGGCGCTCGATGATGCGCCAGCCGAACAGCAGCAGCAGCAGCGGCCCGATGTAGATCGGCAGGTAACCGATACCGTTGCGCACGGCGGTGCCCACCGCGCCATAGAAGGTCCAGGACGAGCAGTACACGGCCAGCGCCAGGCTGTAGACCACCGGCCGCAGCCAGGGCCGGTCCGGGTACATCGGCCGACGGTCGCCCCACCATGCCACGCCGAACAGCAGTGCGGCATAGGCAACCGAGACCAGCAGAAGGATCCAGCTGGAGACCACGCGCGCGTTTCCGTCAGAGGAACCCGCAGTGTAGGCCAGAGGCGGCCAGACGTACGGGCTCGTTGGGGGCAACACCCCCCCACCGGCGTGGGGGGCCTACGCGGTGCGGGCCACGACCGGGGTCGTGGCCGGCGTCTTACTGGGCCGGAACGCCCATTTCCTTCAACAGTTCCGGCGCCGGGTAGACCTTGGCCAGCAGCCAGCGCAGATAGCGCATGTCCACGTGCACGGCGCGCTTGTAGCGCGGATCGAACCACCAGCTGGCACTGACCGATTCCCAGTTGCTGTCGAAGTTCAGGCCAATCAGTTCACCCTTGGCATTGAGCACGGGCGATCCCGAGTTGCCGCCGGTGGTATCGAGGTTGGTCAGGAAGTTGACGGTCTGTGTCTTCAGGGCCGGATCGGCCGTGCTGCCGAAATCACCCTTGGCGACGGCGGCCAGCAGCGGAGCCGGCGCATCGAAGGGATAGGCGTTGGTGTTCTTCTCGACGATACCGGCCACCGTGGTCACCGGCGAGTAGGTCACGCCGTCACGCGGGTGCAGTGCCTCGACCTTGCCGTAGCTGATGCGCAGGGTACGGTTGGCATCCGGGTACACCGCGCGGCCCTGCTTGGCACGCCAGGCGAACAGCGCCTGCATGTAGGCCGGGCGCAGGCGCAGCTGCTCGCCTTCGCGGGTCTTGCTCTCGTTCTCGATGCGCAGCTGCGCCGCCACCAGCGGGCCGGCCACTGCGATCAGCGGATCGGGTGCCAGGGCCTTGCCATCGCGCGCAGCGGCGAAGCGCGAGAGACGCTGCGCCTCGTCGCCCAGCCGGGTGCTGGCGTAAAGCGTGTCCAGCGCCTGCGCCAGCTGCGCCGGGGTGCGGCCGAAGGCGGCATCGAACTCGGCCACGCGCTGCGCGTCCGGCAACTGCTGGTATCGCGTAAGCAGGGTGGTCAGCAGCGCCTTTTCGACCTCCGCTGCATACCGACGCTGCACCTGCTTGAGTACGCCCTCGATCATCGCCTGGTCGCGCTGCTGGTAACCGCTTTCGCGCTGTGCATCCGGCTTGGCCGACTCGATGCGCAGGCGTTCCAGCAGCAGCGCCGAGCGCAGCAGCTGGCTCTGGTTGGCCATCTGCTCCAGCAGCAGGTCGCGCTCACCCACCGCCGCACCCTGCGAGAGATTGGCCAGCAACGCCTGGATGTCACTCCGGTACCGGCGGTCGGTGGCCGCCAGCATGGCCGACTCGTCGGCAGCGCGCTGCGCCTTGGCATCGCTGCGCAGCAGGCCTTCCAGCTCACCGGCGGCGCGCTTGCGGTTGTTCTTCAGCGACTGCAGCTGCGAAGCGTAACGGGTACGCGCCTGCGCGTCCTTGGCAGTTGCCACCTCGATGGTGTCGATCATCTGCTGGAACACCGATACCCGGCGCGGCAACACCGCATCGACCTGGCTGGCGAACTCGGCCGCGGTGCGGTGGCGGTAGGTGATGCCCGGGTAACCGGCCAGCATCGCGTAATCGCCCTCCTTCGGACCTTCAACGGACATCTTCAGGTGCGCCGGTGGCTGATACGGCACGTTGTCCTTGCTGTACGCGGCCGGCTTGCCATCCTTGCCGACATAGGCACGCAGCAGAGTGAAATCGCCGGTATGGCGCGGCCACATGAAATTGTCGATCTCGTCGCCATAGTTGCCGATCGCACGCGGCGGCGCGTAGACCAGGCGCACATCGCTCAGTTCCAGCTGGGCAATGCGATAGAAATCGGTGCCGTAGTACATGTTAGCCACCGAGCAGCGCACGCTGCCGTTCTTCTCGCACTCCGCCACGATCTGCTTGCTGGCCGCATCGACCGCATCGAAGTACGCACGGCCGGTTTTGCCACGGGCATTGGCCAGCACCTGATCGGTCACCTTGTCGAAGCCGACGGTGACCAGCACACGGAAGTCCGGATTGGCCGGCCGCTCGTCGGCGCGCCCCTGGGCGATGAAGCCGTTGTCGATCAGGTTGTGCTCGGGCGAACTGTTGTACTGGATCACGCCCATCGCCACATGGTGGTTGGTCAACAGCAGTCCGTCGGCGGAAACGAACGAACCGGTGCCGCCTCCGGCCCGCACCACGGCGCTCAGCGGTGGTGCGGTGACGTTGGCCAGGTCGGCCGGATCGCCCATGAAGCCCGCTGCGCGCAGCGGCTTGGCCAGCTCCGGCAGCTGGGTCGGCATCCACATGCCTTCATCGGCATGGGCGCCCGCAGCGAGGGTGAGGCCCAGGGCCAGGGCGGCAGGAAGGGTTTTGCGTGGCGACATGAGGCGATCCGGTACGACAGAACAGCCCGGGACCATAGCCGCTGGGGCCGGCAGGGGCAACGGCCGATGGTTGGGGGCCGGGCGCGGCCCGGCGCTACCGGTCGATGGCGGCGGGTTACTTCTCCCGCCGCCAGTTGATCGAGCCGCGGTTTTCCACCGTGCTCGACTCCACTTCCACGTCGAAACCGCGGCGCAGCAGATACTTCAGGGTGATCACCGAACCGGCGCCGACCAGCGATACGCCATAGCCCACATACAGCTTGGGCGAGATGTACTTGCCCACGCCGATCACCGATCCGCCCAGCGCGCGCGACTGGCTCACGCCCGCATCGTCCAGGCCCAGCTTGGCCCCCAGCTGCGACGCCAGCAGGCCGCTGCCGGCCGACAGTGCGGCCGAGGCTGCATTGACCTGCTGGGCCTGGTCGCTGCTGGCACCGGTGAGGCTGCGGCCCAGCACCAGATAGGCCAGCGCTTCGGACTGCGACATCGCCGGGTCGGACCACACGTCCGCACGCGGCTGCTGTGCACGGCCGGTCACGTCGATGCCAGCGGTGACATCACCGATCCGGCGCTCGGCACGGATGTTGATGCGCGGGTCGGATACGGCGTTGTAGTTCCAGTTGAGGTTGCCGCGGGTGATGGTCAGGTCCTGGCCATAGGCCTTGTAGCGGCCACTGACCTCCAGCCCGCCATTGGCGGTCATCTCGCGACCGGGCTTGGCCCAGACCTGCATCTTGCCGGTCAGCGCGCCCTTCAGGCCGAAGCCGGTCATCTTCACCTTGTCGCCCAGGCTGACGGTCAGGTCCATGTCCAGCGGCGAGGTGCGCGATTCCTCCGGATCGGCCGGGTCCAGCACCACCACGTCCTCGGAAACCGACGTCCCGCGATCCAGCCGCTCAAGATCGATGTCCGCCTCCGGCACATGCACGGTGCCACGCAGCTCCATCGCGGCCTTGGCCAGGGTGAAGTCCAGATTGGGGTTGGCGACGATGCGCAGTTCGCTGGTATTGGACAGCAGCACGTTCTCGCCGTGGATCTTCAGCTGCAGCGGCTGCGCATCACCGAACCAGGACAGGCCGCCATCGACATACAGCGTGCCCTGGCCCGAGTTGGCCTGCGCGGTGATCTTGGCCGAGCCGTCGGGCTGGGCGACGAAGCTGCCCTTGCCCTGGTCGAACGTCAGCCCCAGCGCGGGGAATTCGCCCTTGAAATTGCTCAGCTGCGCGTCGCCGCCCAGCGATGGCTGGCCACGGGTACCGCGCAGGCTCACGTGGCCCTCGATCAGGCCGGTCGGGCGCACGATGTCCGGCGAGAACAGCTCCAGCCAGTACAGCCGCGACATGTTGAGGTAGAGCTCACCGTTCAACGGCGCGCTGGCTTCCCAGCCGGTCTGCATCCTGGCATCGACGAAGCCGTTGCCCTGGAAGCCCATGCCCAGATAGCCCTTGATGCTGGCCGGGGTCATGTCCAGCTTCAGCGAGAACTGGTCATAACGCACCAGTTCGCCCCGGGTGCTGTCGCCACCGACGTTGCGGTTCTCGCCCAGGCGCACCCCGCCCTCCAGCGAACGCACTTCGACGTGTCCTTCCCACGCATTGCCGCGCGGCCGGATCTGCGCATCCAGACCGAGCTCGCCGCGCAGGTAGATGCGACGTCCGGACTGCGGCGGCAGCCACGGCTGCACCAGTGCCAGCGGCAACGCATCGCCGCGCACCACCAGGCCCTCGCGCGGCCAGTTCGCCTGCGCACAGAGCGCCCCGCTGCTGGCGGCAGCCAGGCAGGCCTCGGCCAGCGTGTAGCTGCCATTGTTGATGGCGAAGGCGGCCGGCGCGCGCAGCGCCCAGGCATCGCCCTTCACCGGTGCGATACGCAGCGAAGCCAGTTCGCCCCGCCATTGCTGGCCCTGCTGGCGCAGGCTGCCCTGCAGGTCGATCGCGCCCAGTTCGTTGCGGGTCTGTGCCGCCAGGCGCAGGTTCGACACGCTGCCCTGCGCATCGATGTTCAACCGTTCCAGCAGCATGCCCGCGTTGACCTGCTGTCCCTGCACGGCCAGCGTGCCGCTGTCGCCACGCCACGGCAGCCGCCCCTTGATGCTCAGGCTCTCGGCGCCATAGCCATCCCAGTTGAGGTTGTTGCCGACCAGGTCCGCGGTGATGTCCGGTGCGTCACGCGGGCCGGTCACCTGTACCTGCCCGCGCAGGCCGCCATCGGCGCCAGGCAGCAGGTCGCTCAGCTGCAGCGGTTCGAAACGTGCGTCGATGTCCAGGCGGTCGCCCACCTTGCCCGAGGCGGTGACCCGGCTGCTGCCGACGGCCAGCTTCAGCTCGCCCTGGCCCTGTTCGCCCTGCAGCGCGAACTTGCCCTGCGCATCGAGGTTGCGCTGACGCAGCACGCCCTTCAGCGACGGCAGATCGACCGTGGCTTCCAGCGTGCCGGCAGTACCCGGCGGGGCATTTGCCGGCGGCGGCAGCTGGCGGCCCTTGGACGCCAAATTGCCCGACAGCCGGCCATTCCATCCAGGCACGAAATAGCCCGGGTCGAAGTCCTTCAATGTGGCCTTGGCATCCCAGTCCAGCTGCGGTGCCCATGCCACCTGGCCCTCCACCTGCAACTGCCCGCCGGGCGTCTGCGCCTGCAGCTCGCGGATCGAGGCCGCCTGGTCGTTGCCGCGCACGTCGAAACGCAGCTGCGCCTTCTGCTGCTCGCGCTCCACGTCGGCACGACCGATCGCAGCCCATGCCTTCAGCGTCCCTGCCAGGCCGAAGCGGGCTTCCTTCAGTGTCACCGGTACGGGCGGACCACCGGCGGTGTTCGGATCCTCCGCCGGCACCCAGGTCAGATCATGGGCGATGACCGAGAAATCGAGTTTCTGCTGGTCTTCCTGGCTGAAATCAGCGGTACCTTCCAGGCGTGCCTCGCCCCCCAGTCCCTTCACCACCAGCGGCGAGACCTTCAGCACCTGGTCCTGCAGCGAGATGACCGAGGGCGCCAGCTCCAGCGCCTGCTCGCCCTGCTTCACCGTGCCGCGCAGCTGGGCGTTGCCGCCCTTGCCGGTGGCGCTGAAATCCAGCGCGAGTGGCGCGATGGCCGAACCCGCGAGCGCTGGCGACAGCAGAGCCGGGTCCAGTTCGTCGCTGCGCACGGTCGCGCTCCAGCTCGGATCGGTCCGCCCGTCAAACACCAGCATCGCATGCAGCGGTTTGGGCGCGCGCCCGGCCACGGCCACTTCCATGTGCGCCAGATTGCCCCGTGCAACCAGGCCGAGCGTGGCGGCCGTGCGCCCACGCGGCGCCGGCAGCACCGCGGTGACGGTCACGTCGGTGTCGTAGTCCTTGGCCGGGATGTAGCGGCCCTGGGCGGTGAAGTTGCCCATATCGCTGTCCACGACCAGCGCGCGCGCCTGGAATTCGCCGTTGGCGATTTCCACCCCGCCGCGCACGCGGCTGATGTCGATCACCGGTTCACCGGCCTGGGTCACCCGGAAACCCGTCGATGGCGATGGCGTCGGCCTGGATGGCCAGCGGCATCTCGATCTGCGGCAGCGAGTCCGGCCACGACGGCAGCTTGAACGGCTCCTCGCTCTTGGCCAGGTTCAGCGAGGCATTGGTCAGTTCCAGCCTGTCGAGCAGCAGTTTGCGGCCCAGCAGCGGGCGCAGGTCCGGCTCCAGGTACGCGCGCTCGGCATGGAAGTGGATGTCGTCATAGCGGAAGTCGACGTTGTAGAGCGTCAGCGGGCCGGCCACCGGTCCGTCCACCTTGTCCCAGGTGAAGCTGGCACCCACCGGCAGGCGCGCGACCACCTGCGCCAGCAGCACGTCACGGCCGGCCACGGTCTGCAGCAGCCAGTACAGCAGCAGCAGGCCGAGCAGGACCAGACCCAGCACGCCCACGCCAGACCATGCCCAGAAGCGGCGGCGGCGATAGAAGCGCACGCGCGGCGGCGGTGTTCCCGGGGTCTGTGCGGGCGTGCTCACAGGTCCGCTCCGATGTTCAGATACAGCTGGAACTGCGAATCCGGGTTGTTCAGGCCGTGGGCCACGTCGATGCGCACCGGGCCCACCGGCGACTTCCAGCGCACGCCGAAGCCCACACCGGTATGCAGGTCGATGGTGTTGTCGAAGGCACTGCCGGTGTCGACGAACACCGCCGCACCCCAGGGGCCACCGTTGAAGTAGTGCTCGTACTCGGCCGAGCCGATCACCAGGTTCTTGGCACCCAGCGCGTACTTGTCCGGCGCGGGCGTGCGCGGGCCCACCTCGCGGTAGGCATAGCCACGGATGCTGCGGTCACCGCCAGCGAAGTAGCGCAGGCTGGGTGGCATCGCCACCAGATCGCTGGTCCAGGTGGTGCCCCCCTCGCCACGCAGGATCAGGCGGTTGCTTTCGCCCACCGGAACGTACCAGCGAAGCACGGCATTGGCCTGCACGAAGCTGGTATCGGAGCCGGCGCCTTCAACGCCCGCGCGCACGGTGGCCGTGCCGCTGATGCCTTTGCGCGGGAACATCTCGTCATCGACATTGACGTAGTCGGCCACCAGCTGCGGATAGACCAGCGTGGAGGTGTTGTAGACCGCGTCGGTGAACTCGGTACCCGATGCATAGCGCCAGCGCTCGCGCAGCGCGTTGACCGACGCGATCGCGGTCCAGTATTCGTTGATCTCGCCGCTGCGGCTGGCGATCAGCTTGAAGTTGCGCAGGTCGATGTAGTCGGTCTGCTCGTCGTAGGCGCTGGCGGCGAAGGTATACCAGCCATCAAGCCAGGCGAACGCGGGAATCCGGTAGCTGGTCACCAGGCTCTTGCGCTTCTGCGCATAGTCCAGCTGGGTGTTCATCTTGTGGCCGCGGTTGTTGAGGAACCGCCGCTCGACACCGCCGCGTACACCGGGACCACTCTCGCTGCCGTAGCTCAGGCCCGCGGTGTAGATCGTGCGCTTGGCACGGGTCAGCTTGACGTCGACCGGCACCTCACCATTGTCGTCGGCCTGGTCCGGCCGCGGCTGGATGTCGATCACGCTGAAGTAGTCGAGCTTGGTCAGCGACTCGCGCAGCCGGTCCAGCTTGCCTTCGTGGTAGTAGCTGCCCTGTTCCCAGTACACCAGCGGATCGAACAGCTTGTCGACGAAGTAATCCTGCTCGAACCGGACCGGGCCCATGTTGTAGCGGCGGCCGCTGTCCCAGGTCAGGTCGATGTCCGCGGCGTTGTCGGCGCGGGTGATCTGTACCTGGCGCTGGGTGTAATCGGCATCGAAGTAGCCACGCTCGGCCAGGCGGCGGGTGATGGTGATCTTGCTGGCTTCGTACTGGGTATGTTCGAAACGCTGGCCCTTGCGCGGCTTGAAGGCGGTCAGGTCATCCTGCAGGTACTGGTCGTACATGGCCGGGCCGGTGATGTCGATGTGCTCGCGCCGCACCGTCACCGGCGTGCCCTTGTCGACGTGGATCAGCACCTGCACATGCTCGTCCTGGCGCGGCGCCTCCACCGTGATCACCGGGTTGTAGTACCCGAACGGCTCCAACGCCTGCCGGGTCTGCCGCTCGGCCTGTGACAGCAGGTACTCCAGCCGCGATTCACCCTGCTCCTTGCCGATCGTGTCGTACAGCGTGAGCGATTCCTGGATGTTCTCGATGATCGCGGCGTCGTCGCCCTTGTCCAATCCCTTGATGTCCACCTTGTCGATGGTGCCGCGCGCGTGGGCCACGGGGGTGGCGACCAGCGACAGGACCATCAGCGGCAGGGCGTATTTCTTTGGCTGCATGCGGCACAGCATACCGACCCAACGTGACGATGCGAAATGCATCACGCCTTCAGGCATCGGTTGTTAAGTGGCGGTCAAAATACGCGTTACCGACATCATCCGCATGATGTCGGTAACGCCGGGCCATGCCCGGCGGCTTCTTCCAGCACCACACCGCGCGTTCGCCGGGCGTGGCCCGGCGCGACCACTCAGCTCGACAGATGCTCGATCGCGGCGACCTTGCCCAGTCGCTCGCCCAGCAGGGTCAGCAGCGCCAGGCGATTGCCGCGCAGTGCGGGGTCTTCGGCATTGACCATCACACCATCGAAGAATGCATCGACCTGCGGGCGCAGGCGGGCCAGGCGGGCCAGCACGGCCACGTAGTCCTTCTGATGCAGGCTGGCGCCCGTGTCGTCGATGGCGGCGGGGACGGCTTCGGCCAGCGCGCGCTCGGCCTCCTCCTGCAGCAGCGACGGGTCGATCTGGCCCGGAATGTCGCCTTCAGCCTTACGGAGGATGTTGCGGATGCGCTTGTTCGCGGCGGCCAGGGCCTCGGCCTCGGGCAGCGCTGCAAACGTGCCGATCGCGTCGAGGCGGCGATCGAAGTCGTACAGCGACGCCGGCTTCAGTTCGGCGACCGCGTTGAAGTGGGTGGCCGGCACGCCCTTGTCGGCGTAATAGCCCTTCAGGCGATCCAGGATGAAGTCGTACAGCTCACCCACATCGGCCTGCACGCCACGCGCAGCCAGGCCCTGGTTGGCGCTGGCCAGCAGCGCGCGCAGGTCCAGCTCGAAGCCACTCTCGATGATCGTGCGGGCCAGGCCCAGTGCGTTGCGGCGCAGGGCAAAGGGATCCTTGTTGCCGGTCGGCTTCAGGCCCGCCGCGAACCCGCCGGCCAGTGTGTCCACACGCTCGGCGATGGCCAGCACCTTGCCCAACGGCGACAGCGCGATGTCATCGCCACCGAAGCGCGGCTGGTACGCCTCGTCGAGGGCCAGCGCCACGTCCGGCGATTCTCCGCCCGCCACCGCGTAATGGCGGCCGGCGATGCCCTGCAGTTCCGGGAACTCGTTGACCATGCGCGACTGCAGGTCGTTCTTGGCCAACTCCGCGCTGCGGCGGGCCTGCACCGGATCGGCACCCACCTGCACGGCAACCGCTTCGGCCAGCGCCGCCACGCGCGCGACCTTGTCCGCCACGCTGCCCAGCTTGGCCTGGTAGGTCACGGTCTTCAGGCCCTCGCCCATCGCGGCCAACCCCTGCTTCAGGTCTTCATCGAAGAAGAACTTGGCATCGGCGAAGCGCGGGCGGATCACGCGTTCGTAGCCCTTGGCCACTTCGGCCACATCCTTCGACTCGATGTTGGCGATGCCGATGAACTGCTCGGTCAGCGTGCCCGCGTCATCCAGCACCGGGAAGAACTTCTGGTTGATCTCCATCGTTTCGATCAACGCTTCCTGCGGCACGGCCAGGAAGGCGCGCTCGAAGCTGCACAGCACTGCCGAGGGCCACTCGACCAGGTTCACCACCTGCTCAAGATTGTCCTCGGTGATGCGCGCACTGCCGCCAGCCTCGCCGGCGGCGGCTTCGACCTCGGCGACGATGCGTGCGCGGCGCTCGGCCGGGTCGACCAGCACATGGGCCGCGCGCAGCGATTCGACGTAGTCCTGCGGCTGGGTCAGCCACACGGTCTTGTCATGGTGGAAGCGATGGCCACGGCTCATGCGGTCGGCCTTGAGGCCGAACAACTCGGCCGCGACCACGTCCTTGCCGTGCAGCAGCACCAGCCAATGCACCGGCCGCGCGAAGCCCCACGGGTGGTCGCCCCAGCGCATCGGCTTGGGGATCGGCATGGCGGCGATGGCCTCGCGCAGGATCTCGGGCAGCAGATCGGCGGTGCTCGCGCCCGGCGTCACCGCGCGATGCACGAAACGCTCACCCTTGTTGTCGGTGGTCTTCTCCAGCGCGGTCCAGTCGATGCCGGCCTTGGCGGCGAAGCCCTGCAATGCCTTGGTCGGCTGGCCTTCGGCATCCAGCGCGATGTTCAGGTACGGGCCCAGCACTTCGCTGTGCTGCTCCGGCTGTTCCAGGCCGACGCCCGGCAGCAGCACGGCCAACCGGCGCGGGGTGGACAGCGGGCGTGCATCGCCCGTGTCCAGGGCGATGCCGCGCTTGCGCAGGCCTTCGACAACACCGTCGAAAAACGCCTGGGCCAGGCCCGGCAGCGCCTTGACCGGCAACTCCTCGGTGCCCAGTTCGATCAGCAGGGGGGACAATTGGCTCATCGGTTCGATCCTGTGGTGGGGGGCGCAGCGCGCAACGCGTCCGGCGCCCCGGGGTGTGATGAAAAGCAGGGTGGAGAGCGGCCGTCAGGCTTTCTTCGCGCCCGGGAAGCCCAGCTTCTCGCGCTGCTCGTAATAGGCCCGGGCCACCGCCTGGGCCAGCGCACGCACGCGCAGGATGTAGCGTTGGCGTTCGGTCACGCTGATGGCGCGGCGCGCATCCAGCAGGTTGAACGTGTGGCTGGCCTTCATCACCTGCTCGTAGGCCGGCAGCGGCAGGCCCACTTCGACCAGCTTCTGCGCCTCGCGCTCGCAGGCGTCGAAGCGGTGGAACATCTCTTCCACGTCGGCATGCTCGAAGTTGTAGGTGCTCTGCTCCACCTCGTTCTGGTGATAGACGTCACCGTAGGTCACCGGCTGTCCGTCCGGCCCGTAGGTCCACACCAGGTCGTAGACGTTGTCGCAGTTCTGCAGGTACATGCACAGGCGCTCGAGACCATAGGTGATCTCGCCCAGCACCGGACGGCACTCCAGGCCACCGGCCTGCTGGAAGTAAGTGAACTGGGTCACTTCCATGCCGTTGAGCCAGACCTCCCAGCCCAGGCCCCAGGCACCCAGGGTCGGCGACTCCCAGTTGTCCTCGACGAAGCGCAGGTCGTGCACCAGCGGGTCGATGCCCAGCGCCTGCAGCGAATCCAGGTACAGCTGCTGGATGTTGTCCGGCGCCGGCTTCATCGCCACCTGGTACTGGTAATAGCGCTGCAGGCGGTTCGGGTTCTCGCCGTAACGGCCGTCGGTGGGACGGCGCGAGGGCTGCACGTAGGCCGCGTTCCAGCCTTCCGGACCGATCGCACGCAGGAAGGTCGCCGGGTGGAACGTACCGGCGCCCACCTCCAGGTCGAGCGGCTGGATGAGCACGCAGCCCTGCTGGGCCCAGAACTGGTTCAGGGTCTGGATCAGGCCCTGGAAGGTGATCGGAACGGTCGGGGTCGCGGACATGCGGACGATTCTTGGCCGGCAAGGGGGTGCGCTAGTATAACGGCCGACCTGCGGGGCATTCCGTACCCGGGAGGAGCAGGCAGATGGAACATCGGCTGCCGGCGGGCACGCCCGGCGAGCCCGGCGCGGTACCGCTGCCGTGGGGCCGCCTGCTGTTTGAACAGGTCTCGGCCGCACTGCTGGCCGATGGCCTGGTGGCCGGGCAGGACCGCGAGCGCGTGCGGTTTTCCGCGCAGGGCGCCCGCAACGCCAGTGAAGTCCATCCGCTGGTACTGCTGTCCAACCTCAAGCTTGCCGCCAGCGACGGCGGCGAACTGACCCTGGAACGCCTCACCGAGTGGCTGGCGCGGCGCACCGGCACCCGCTACCTGCGCATCGACCCGACCCGCGTCGATGTGGCGGCGGTCACGGCCCTGGTTTCGCACGCCTATGCGCGCCGCCATCGCTTCCTGCCACTGGCGGTGGACGCCGAACGCGTGCTGGTGGCCACCAGCGAACCGCTGGTACAGGAATGGCGCCGCGACCTGCAGCACCTGACCCGCCGCCGCATCGAGCTGGCCGTGGTCAATCCGCTGGACCTGCACCGCTACACCATGGAGTTCTACGGCGTCACGCGCTCGGTGCGTGGCGCGCGCGGCGACGTGCGCGGCGAGGTGAACACCGCCCTGCCCAGCTTCGAGCAGCTGGTCGAGCTCGGCCGCACCGGCGACGTCAATGCCGACGACCAGCACATCGTGCACATCGTCGACTGGCTGCTGCAGTACGCCTATGAGCAGCGTGCGTCGGACATCCACCTGGAACCGCGCCGCGACATGGGCCGCATGCGGTTCCGCATCGATGGCGTGCTGCACAAGGTGTTCGAGGTGCCACCGGCGGTGATGACCGCCGTGGTCAGCCGCATCAAGGTGCTGGGCCGCATGGACCTGGCCGAGCGTCGCCGGCCGCAGGATGGCCGCATCAAGACCCGGTCACCGGGTGGGCGCGAGGTGGAAATGCGCCTGTCGACCATGCCCACAGCGTTCGGCGAGAAGTGCGTGATGCGCATCTTCGACCCGGATGCGGCGTTCAAGAGCATCGACCAGCTGGGTTTCAGCCCGCAGGAGGCTGCCGGCTGGAACGCCCTGGTCGAGCGTCCGCACGGCATCGTGCTGGTGACCGGCCCGACCGGCTCCGGCAAGACCACCACCCTGTACTCCACGCTCAAGCGCCTGGCCACCCCGGACGTGAACGTGTGCACGGTGGAGGATCCGATCGAGATGATCGCGCCGGAGTTCAACCAGATGCAGGTGCAGACCAACATCGACCTGGACTTCGCCAGCGGCGTACGCACCCTGCTGCGGCAGGATCCGGACATCATCATGA
This sequence comes from Stenotrophomonas sp. RS-48, assembly GCF_030053245.1. Classification (NCBI taxonomy): domain Bacteria; kingdom Pseudomonadati; phylum Pseudomonadota; class Gammaproteobacteria; order Lysobacterales; family Lysobacteraceae; genus Stenotrophomonas; species Stenotrophomonas sp. RS-48. The sequence continues at coordinate 6,826 of NZ_JASGBV010000010.1, read as the reverse complement.
TCGGCGAGATCCGCGACCTGGAAACCGCGCAGATGGCGGTACAGGCGTCGCTGACGGGCCATCTGGTGCTGTCCACCCTGCACACCAACGACGCCCCCTCGGCCATCACCCGCCTGCTCGACCTGGGCGTGCCGCATTACCTGCTGGCCTCCACCGTCAACGGCATCCTCGCCCAGCGCCTGGTGCGCACCCTGTGCCCGCACTGCAAGCAGCCGCATACGCTCGGTGCCGCCGATTGGGCGGTACTGGCTGATAGCCATGCCGCATATCCAGATGCCGCCACGCCCTGTCGGCCGGTCGGTTGCCTGGAGTGCCGGCGCACCGGTTTCCTCGGCCGCATCGGCCTGTATGAGTTGCTGCCATTGGGTTCGCGGCTTCGCGCGCAGATCCGCGCCGACATGGATCTGGCCGGTTTCAGCCGTGCCGCCCGTGCCGAGGGCCTGCGAACCCTGCGCCAGGCGGGGCTTGAAAAGGTGGCGCAGGGGCTGACTACAATCGAGGAAGTCCTGTCTGTCCTGCCGCCCCCGGATGAACCCAGCGCCCTTCCTGATTCTTGAAACCGGCCGTCCAGTGCCCTCGCTGCGTCGTTATGGGCGTTTCCCGCACTGGATCCGCGTCGCCGCCGGCCTGGAAGAACACGAGACGGTGGTGGTCGATGTCGAGCACGGCGGCGTCCTGCCCGACCCGCGCGCGTTCGCCGGGGTGATGGTGACCGGCTCGGCCGCTTTCGTCACCGACCACGCCGACTGGAGCGAGCGCAGCGCGGCGTGGCTGCGGCAGGCCGCCCACGATGACGTGCCGGTGTTCGGCATCTGCTACGGGCACCAGCTGCTGGCGCATGCGCTGGGCGGCGAAGTGGCCTACAACCCGGCCGGACGCGAGTCGGGCACCATTGAACTGGAGCTGCAGCCGCAGGCAGCACAGGACCCCCTGTTCCAGGGGCTGCCGCAGCATTTCGCGGCACACGCGACCCATCTGCAGACCGTACTGCGTGCCCCCGAGGGGGCCGCCGTGCTGGCACGGTCGCCGCAGGATGGCTGCCATGCCTTCCGCTGGGGCCGGCAGGCGTGGGGCGTGCAGTTCCATCCCGAGTTCGCCACCCACCACATGCGCGGCTACGTGCGTGCGCGGGCCGACTGCATCGGCCGCCATGGTGGCTGCGCCCGCAGCATCGAGCGCGCGGTCAGCGCCGCCCCCCTGGCCCGGCAGCTGCTGCGCCGTTTCATCCGCCAGGCACGGCAGTCTTCAGCCCAGCCGGCGGCAAAACAGGGATAATCGGCGGCGCGGGTACTGCCCGCTCCCCTTCTGTCCTCTCCGGATGTCCATGAAAGAGATTCGCAAGCTGCCGGCCTCGGCGGGCGCCCAGTGGTTGCTGGATACGTTCTCCCTGTACCGGCGTGCACCGCTGCAGCTGGCGCGGATCGGCCTGACCTGGATGCTGGTCAGCTGGGTGGTCACCCTGCTGTCCACCCTGGTGCCCGGCGCGCTGGGCCTGGCCGTGCAGCTGATGACCCTGGCCGTCTCGCCGATCATGTTCGGCGGCATGCTGTACGCCATGGGCGAGATCGACGATGGCCGGCCCGGCCTGGTCACCCACCTGCTGCAGCCGATCCGTGACCACCGCGTCAGCCACCTGCTGGTGCCGCTGGCGATCCAGGTGCTGGTGGTCCTGCTGCTGGGCGTGCTGCTGTACCTGATGATCGGTCGCGAAGGCTTCGCCGCCTTCAGCGACGTCATGGCACGGATGGAAGAGATCGCCCGCAGCAACCAGCAGGTCAGCCCCGAAGCCGCCGCCGAACTGGTCGCCCAGCTGCCGGCCACGCGCATCGCACTGTGGATGCTGCTGGTGTTCGTGACCGCCATCGCCCTGACCCTGGCGATGTTCACCCAGCCCGCGCTGGTGGTGTTCGACAAGCAGAGCGGCATGCACGCGCTGCGCCTGAGCCTGCAGGGCTGCATCGAGAACATCGCGGCGATGGCGGTGTTCGCTGTGCTCGGCGTGATCGCCGCCTTCTGCGGCTACATCCTGTTCGTGATCGTGATCCAGATCGCGATGCTGCTGGGGGGGCAGATGGTGGCTGTGTTCATCGCACAGCTGCTGCTGACCACCGTGGTGATGCCGCTGTACGTCGGCGCGGTGTATGCCGCCTGGAAGCAGATGTTCGTGCACCGTGGCAGCCGTGGCGCTCCGCCGGTTCCGGCCACGCCGCCGGCGAACGACGTCTTCCACGCCTGAGCACGCCCAACGGTAGCGCCGGGCCATGCCCGGCGCTGCCGCATCACGCGGCGGGCTTCTTCACCACCGAGGACGGCACCAGCCATCGCGCGGCATGGATGCCCAGTTCGTACAGCAGGCACATCGGGATCGCCAGCATCAGCTGCGAGACCACGTCAGGCGGCGTCAGCACGGCCGCCACCACGAAGATGCCCACGATCGCGTAGCCACGGCCCTCCTTGAACTGCTGCGGCGTCACCCATCCCAGCAGTACCAGGATCACCATCGCCACCGGCAGCTCGAAGCTGCCACCGAAGGCGAAGAAGATCGCCAGCACGAAATCCAGGTAGGCGTTGGCATCCGGAGTGATCGCGATCACATCGGGGCTGAAGGTGGTGAGGAAGTGGAACACCGCCGGCAACACCAGGAAATACGCGAAGGCGCAACCGGTGTAGAAAAGCAGCACCGACGACACCAGCAGGGGCACCGCCAGGCGTTTTTCGCGGGCATACAGTCCCGGCGCGACGAAGGCCCACAACTGGTACAGCAGCCACGGCACCGCCACGAACAGCGCGACGAAGAAGGTCAGCTTCAACGGAGCGAAGAAGGCGCCGGCCGGGTTGGTGGCGATCATCGTCTGGCCGTTCGGCAGCTGCGAGACCAGCGGTTCGGCCAGCGCGTTGTACAACTTCTGGGTAAAGGGCAGCAGTGCCAGCAGCACCACGCCCAGGCCCAGCAGCGCACGCACCAGGCGGCCGCGAAGCTCCACCAGATGCTCAACCAGCGAGCTCTCGCCGAAATCCTGTTCGCTCATCGGCCGCGCTCCTCGCTCTGCGACGCTGGCACCGGACGGGTGTCGTCTACATCCGCTGCGGATGCAGCGGACGCCCCGCCGGCATCGGCCGCAGTGCCGTCGCCCATGGACGCGGGAGGTGCAGCCTGCTGTGCCTGGCTGACATGCGGCGGCAGGTCCGCCGGCGCCGGTGCCCGCGTCTCCTGCGCCAGCGCATCACCCTGTTGCTGTGCCTGCGCGGCTTCGCGACGGATCGCCTCGCCGCTGGCACGCAACTGGTTCTCGGTGTCCTGCATGCCCTGCCGCACGTCCTGCATCTGCCGCTTGATCTCTTCGGCCTGCAGTTCGCGCTCCAGTTCCTGTTTCACCGAGTCCCACTGATTGCGGGCACGACGGACCCACAGGCCGGCAAAACGGGCCGCCTTGGGCAGACGCTCGGGACCGAGCACCACCAGGGCGACCACCGCAATGACCAGCAGTTCGCTGAAGCCGATATCAAACACCGCGACCGCTCCGGATCAGCGTGCGTTGCGGTCGTGCTCGTCCTGCGCGGTGCGCGAGGCGTCCTGGCTGCGCGTCTCATCGCCCAGCTGCGCGTTCGGCTTGTCCTCGTCGCGCATGCCCTTCTTGAATTCCTTGACCGCCGAACCGAGGTCCTTGGCGCCGCTGGTCAGACGCTTGGTGCCGAACACCAGCAGGACGATGGCCAGCACGACCAACCAATGCCAGATGCTGAAACTGCCCATAAAGACGCTCGTTACGTTAGTGATCAGGCTGTCGAGCATAGCGCACCGGCCGTTAGCCGGCGCGCGTGACGAAAGTCAGTTCCCGCCCAGCGTCTCCGTGCGGATTTCGCCTTCATTGACCGGCTGGAAGCCCTGCTGCTGTGGCGGCGGGTTCTGCGGCACGTTCTGCAGGGGCGCGGTGGTGGCTTCCGCCGGGACCGCCGGGGCTGCCTGAACAGGCGGCGGTGCGACCGTCGGCGCCGGAGCCGGGCGCGAGGCCGTGCCACCATTGCCACCGCGGTTGTTGCGCGCGGCATAGGTCGCCTCCTCCAGGCGATCACGGAAGGCGACCACATCCATCGACGGCGCACCTGCTGCCCGGCCCTCGAAGATCATCCGCGGCGTGGTGTTGCTGCCATAGGCGTCAAGGTTGGCGGCATCGTCGATCTGCAGCACCGCACCGTCCAGGGCGACGCCGGCGAACAGGCCACGCGCACGCGACCACGACCAGATTTCGGCCTTGAGCTGGCCGTCGGTGGCCGCGGCCGCATTGCGGCCGACCGGACCGGCCGCCACACCGGCATCGGCGCCCAGGGTGAACTTGCCGTTGACCAGGTTGTCCAGGCTGCGGTCGTTGCGGAACACCAGCACCACGTCCGACGACTGCACGCCGGCCTGGAAGCCAATGCTGCCGCCGGTGAGCTTGACGAAGACCGGGTTGGACCACGCGCCGTTGGGCATGCGGACCGACATCAGGCCATGGCCACGGCGGCCACCAATGACCAGGCCTGCCTTGATCGTGTCGGGAATGACGATGACCGCGCGGCCTTCGTCGAGCAGTTTGTCCGGAATCCCCTGTTCAGGGATTTCCTGGATTTCAGCCAGCACACGCACCGCGTTGCGGGCGCGCTGGTCTTCCTGCGGCCCGGCCATGGCCTGGCTGGACAGCAGGCTGGCGGCGATCAGCAGGGCTTGGATCGGGCGACGCATGGCAGGCTCCAGAAGTCAGTCCATAGGAAGATATAGCAAGTGACTGAAATTAGTAGTGTTGTGATGAATCGGCAATGAGCGTCATCGGTCCCGCATCGGAGATGACTATGCCTGCGATGCAGATCCTGCATCCCGATACAGCGGCAGATCGGCGACAATGAGCCCCATGCTCGACGCACCCGATACCGCCGTGCTGGCGGTCAACCTAGGCACGCCCGAGACGCCGACGGCCCCCGCCGTACGCCGTTACCTGGCTGAGTTCCTGTCCGACCCGCGCGTGGTGTCGATTCCGGCGCTGCTGTGGCAGCCGCTGCTGCGCGGCCTGATCCTGCCATTGCGCAGCGGCCGCTCGGCCGCCAAGTACGCCCAGGTCTGGCTGCCCGAGGGCTCGCCGCTGATGGTCCATACCCGGCGGCTGGCGCAGGCGATGCAAGCTCTGCTGCCGACCCTGCGCGTGCGCCATGCGATGCGCTATGGCGAACCCGCATTGACCGCGGAACTGGACCGGCTGGCGGCGGAAGGCGTGCGGCGCATCGTCGTGCTGCCGCTCTATCCCCAGTATTCGACCACCACCACCGCATCGGTGGAGGATCGTGTCGATGCCTGGCAGCGCAGGAATTCGGGCATCACGGTCAGCCTGGTACAGGACTACTCGGTCGACCCGGACTGGGTCGCGGCCGTGGCAGCCTCCATCCAGCGCTACTGGCAGGCGCATGGCCGTGGTCAGAGGTTGATGTTCTCCTTCCACGGCATTCCACAGCGCCTGGCCGATGGCGGTGATCCCTATCCGCAGCGATGCGAGGCCAGTGCGCAGGCGATCGCCAATGCGCTGGGCCTGGAACGGAGCGAGTGGCAGCTCGGCTACCAGTCGCGTTTCGGGCGCGAGCGCTGGTTGCAGCCGTATGCCGAACCCAGCCTGTGGGCGCTGGCCGAGGCCGGCGTGAAGCAGATCGACGTGGTCTGTCCCGGCTTTGCCACCGACTGCCTGGAAACGCTGGAAGAAGTCGAGATGGGATTCACTGAAACCCTCGCCGAACGCGGCGCACGGATGCGTTACATCCCCTGCCTCAACGATGGATCCGAGCACGCGCGTGCCTTGGCACGGCTGGCCGTGGCCTCGCTGGCATGAGCCTGCAGGGGTTCGAACTCGAGGTCGGCGGCGCGCGCGTGGCCGGCCTGCGCAATCACGGGGAGGGCCCGCGTGTGCTGGCCCTGCATGGGTGGTTGGATAACGCCGCCAGCTTCGTGCCACTCGCGCCGCATCTGCCCCATCTGGATCTGGTGGCCATCGACCTGCCTGGCCATGGCCACAGCGCCCATCTCCCGGCCGGCGCCAGCTACACCACCGCTGCCGCGATCTGCCACGTCCTTGACGTGGCCGACGCGCTGGGCTGGGAGCACTTCAGCCTGCTCGGCCATTCGATGGGTGCGGGCATCGCCAGCCTGACGGCGGCGGTCAGTGACCGCATTGAACGCCTGGTCGCCATCGAAGCGCTGGGCGGCCTGCGGGGACCGGAAGAGGACACCGCGCATCGGCTGCGTGAGCATGTGACTGCCACGCGCGCGCTTTCGCGCAAGCAGCTTCGGGTCTTTCCTGATCTCGCCGCGCCGATCCGCGCGCGGATGATGACCAACCAGCTCAGCGAAGGCTGCGCGCGCCTGCTGGTCGAGCGCGGGGTCGAACCCGTAGAGGGCGGCTATCGCTGGTGCAGCGATCCGCGCCTGATGCTGCCCACCGCCATCCGGCTCAGCGAGGGCCAGATCGACAACCTGCTGCAGGCCATCGCCTGCCCTACGCAGGTGATCTACGCGACTCCCGCGCAGTCGTACTATCCCGAGCCGATGCGCAGCGAGCGACTGCAGCACCTGCGCGACGGGCGCCTGGCCGTGTTTCCGGGCAACCATCACCTGCATATGGAAGCGCCTGCGCAGATCGCGGCAGTGATCCAGCCGTTTCTGGGGCACGACAACGCCGGCTGAAACATCGGCTGTTGAAACGCATAAAGAAAAACCCCGCTGCGTGAGCAGCGGGGTTTTGGGTATAAACCCTGGCGATGACCTACTCTCGCATGGCTTGAGCCACACTACCATCGGCGCAGCTGC
>NZ_JASGBV010000106.1:0-23326 GCF_030053245.1 Stenotrophomonas sp. RS-48 | reverse complement strand
TGGCGGCATCGTCCGCTGGGTGGTGGCAGCCCTGGTGCTGCTGGTGCTGTTCTCCAGCTTCCAGCTGATCGGCGAGCAGCAGCGTGGCGTGGTGCTGCGCTTCGGCCAGTTCTCGCGCATCCTGCAGCCCGGACCGAACTTCAAGCTGCCGTGGCCGATCGAGTCGGTCACCAAGGTCAACGCGACCGAGATCAAGACCTTCTCGATCCAGGTTCCGGTGCTGACCCGCGATGAGAACATCGTCAACGTGTCGTTGAACGTCCAGTACCGCATCGATGATCCGCAGCAGTACCTGTTCGGCACGGTCGATGCCAACCAGGTGCTGGAACAGTCGGCCCAGAGTGCCGTGCGCGAGGAAGTCGGCCGTGCCGATCTCAACGCCGTGCTGAACAACCGTGGCCCGCTGGCCGCGGCTGCCGAGGAGCGCCTGCAGGCGCTGCTGCGCGCGTTCAAGACCGGCCTGACCGTCACCGGCCTGACCCTGCAGGACGCCCGTCCGCCGGAGGAAGTGAAGCCGGCCTTCGACGAGGTCAACGGTGCGCAGCAGGTCAAGGAACGCCTGATCAACGAAGCCCAGGCCTACGCTGCCAAGGTCGTGCCGGAAGCACGAGGCCAGGCCTCGCGCGCCCGTACCACTGCCGAAGGCTACAAGCAGGCCGTGGTGTCCAAGGCCGAGGGTGATGCACAGCGCTTCAGCCTGCTGCAGGCCCAGTACAAGGATGCGCCGGACGTGACCCGCAAGCGCCTGTGGCTGGAAACGGTGCAGCAGGTGCTGAGCGAGAACCGCAAGGTGATCGGCGGCGATGGCCGCCAGCTGATCTACGTGCCGATGACCGGCGATACCCGTCCTGCGACGTCGGCCTCCGGCGTGCCGAATCCGGACGTGGTGATGCCTTCGTTGCCGGGTACCACGGCAGCGGAACCTTCCCGTGACCCGGGCCGGCCCACGGGCCGCCCGACCGGGCGACCGAGCGGCCGTGAGGAGGGCAGCCGATGAAGAGTCCAATCTGGATCGCCGTGATCGTGGCGGTGGTGCTGGGCCTGCTGGGCTCGGTGTACGTGGTCCGCGAGGACCAGACCGCCATGGTCCTGAACCTGGGCAAGGTAGTGCGCTCGGACATCAAGCCGGGCCTGCACTTCAAGCTGCCGATCGTGGAAACGGTGAAGGTCTTCGACCGCCGCTTCCAGGTGCTTGATACCGCCCCTGCGCGTTACTTCACCGCCGAGCAGAAGGACGTCAGCGTCGACTTCTTCGCGATCGGCTACATCTCCAACGTGGGTGACTACTTCCGTGCCACCGGCGGCGATCCGCGCATCGCCAATGCCCGCCTGGCACCGATCATCACTGACTCGCTGCGCAACCAGATCAACTCGCGCACCCTGCAGCAGCTGGTGTCCGGCGACCGCAGCGAGCTGATCGCCGAGCAGCTGAAGGGCATCAACGAGGCGGTGGCGGGGCTGGGCATGCAGATGATCGATCTGCGCATCAAGCAGGTCGATCTGCCGACCGACAGCCAGGTCATCAACGACGTGTATGAGCGCATGCGCGCCCAGCGCAAGCAGGAGGCTGCCAAGCTGCGCGCCGAAGGCGAGGAACAGTCGCTGACGATCCGCGCCCAGGCCGACCGCGACAGCACCGTGTTGATCGCCGAAGCCGAGCGTGATGCCCAGCGCCTGCGCGGTGAAGGTGATGCCGATGCCGCGCGCATCTATGGCAAGGCCGGTTCTGCCGATCCGGCGTTCTACGCCTTCTACCGCAGCCTGGAGGCCTACCGTGGCTCCATGACCGACGGCAACGGCGTGATCGTGCTCGACAAGAACGACCCGTTCCTGCAGTACCTCAAGAGCGATCGCTGAGGTCGCACGCACTACCCACGGGGCCCGGCCAGATGCCGGGCCCCGTGCCATTTCTGGAGTTCCCGATGAAAGACCTGTTCGCGGCCGTGTGCCTGGTCGCGGTGCTGGAAGGCCTGTTCCTGTTCGCGGCCCCGCTGGCCTGGAAGCGCATGGCCGAGCGCCTGCTGGACCTGCCTGGACCGGCCCTGCGCAGCTTTGGCGGCCTGATCCTGCTGGCCGGCCTGAGCCTGCTGTGGTGGGCACGGCATTAGCAGCGGGTCATATTCCTTTCCGCAGGAAAGGGATCTGACCCCGTTTCGGGCCCCTGACCGCTGGGTGAAGCCGTCCGTCGGAAAGGTGGCACCCGACCCCGGAAACCCGGATAATGCACAAAAGCCGGACGGGCCTCCCCCGTTCGGCTTTTTCCGTGTCTGGGCCATCCATCGCCGGCCGCTCCCCGTTTGGAGCCGCCATGACCGCGCTGGCCACCCCCGCCACGGTTTACCCGTCCGCGGCCCCGATGGCCGCAACAAATCGAGGAGCCCGTCATGGGTCAGTCTGTCGTAGTGTTGGGTGCCCAGTGGGGCGATGAAGGCAAGGGCAAGATCGTCGATCTGCTCACTGAGGAAATCGGCGCGGTCGTGCGCTTCCAGGGCGGCCACAATGCCGGCCACACGCTGGTCATCAACGGCAAGAAGACCGTCCTGCACCTGATCCCGTCCGGCATCCTGCGCGACGACGCACTGTGCCTGATCGGCAACGGCGTGGTGATCTCGCCGGCCGCGCTGCAGAAGGAAATCGCCGAGCTGGAAACCTCCGGCGTGGAAGTGCGTTCGCGCCTGAAGATCTCCCCGGCCGCGCCGCTGATCATGCCGTACCACATCGCCCTGGACCAGGCGCGCGAACGCGCTGCCGGCGGCAAGGCGATCGGCACCACCGGGCGTGGCATCGGCCCGGCCTACGAAGACAAGGTGGCACGTCGCGGCATCCGCATCGCCGACCTGCATTACCCCAAGCAGCTGGAAGAACTCCTGCGCACCGCGCTGGATTACCACAACTTCGTGCTGACCAAGTACCTCAACACCGACGCGATCGACTTCCAGAAGACCTACGACGAGGCACTTGCCTTCGGCGAGTACGTCGAGCCGATGAAGTCCGACGTCGCCGGCATCCTGCACGACCTGCGCAAGCAGGGTAAGCGCGTGCTGTTCGAAGGCGCGCAGGGCGCGCTGCTGGACATCGACCACGGCACCTATCCGTACGTCACCAGCTCCAACACCACCGTCGGCGGCGCACTGGCCGGCGCCGGCGTGGGTGCCGATGCGATCGACTACGTGCTGGGCATCGCCAAGGCCTATGCCACCCGCGTCGGCGGCGGTCCGTTCCCGACCGAACTGGACGATGAGATCGGCCAGGGCATCCGCGACCGCGGTGCCGAGTACGGCGCCTCGACCGGCCGTCCGCGTCGCTGCGGCTGGATGGATATCGTCGCGCTCAAGCGCGCCGTGGCCATCAACGGCATCAGCGGCTTGTGCATCACCAAGCTGGACGTGCTGGACGGCATGGAGAAGCTGAAGGTCTGCATCGCCTACGAATACCGCGGCAAGCGTACCGAGTACGCACCGCTGGACGCGCAGGGCTGGGAAGAGTGCACCCCGGTGTACCTGGAGTTCCCGGGCTGGAGCGAGAACACTCACGGCATCACCCAATGGGATGACCTGCCGCCGGCCGCGCGCGCCTACCTGCGTTCGCTGGAGGAGCTGGCGGGCTGCCCGATCAGCATCGTCTCGACCGGCCCCGATCGCGACCACACCATGGTCCTGCAGGATCCGTTCGCCTGAGGTAGCGCCGGGCCATGTCCGGCGTGGTGGTAACGCTGTTCAATTGAAAAAAAGAGTGCCGCGACTCCCTGTGGGGTCGCGGCGCTTCAGTTTGGGCCGGTTTCATCTGTCGGCGGTGGCGCTGTCAAGTGCAGCCACGGAAGCCGACACCATGACCGCTCGCAAGACCCCGCCGTTCCATGTTGTTGAGCCCATCAACGACGACGCCAATCCCGCCGACGATCTCAGCACGTTCCAGGGCTGCCTCACCCGCATCCGTGATGGCGAGGGCTCCGATGGCATGTTGTGGCCGGAGGAGAACCTGTCCGACGGACGACGTCAGTCCTTGGCGCGGATCGACCGTGCGGCCGTGGGCATCCTCACCGCGGTGGAGATGCTGCATGCGGCCAACCGTTGCGCCACCACGGCGACGCCGCGCAGGCACCTGGACGAAGGTGGGGTGGAAGGGCTGTTCTTCGCCTGCCGCGAACTTGCCGAGCCGGTCTGCAGAGAAGTCAGGCCGGCCTGACCCCCTTCCGCATGTGCGATGCCTGGCCTCGCCATCTGGCGAGGTATCGGGTGGGTTCACGCGCTTCAGACTGACTTCCGCGCTGGCGCGCGTTCGGGCGTGCCGGGCTCCGGCATCACCGGCGCGCTGGAATCGGTTGAGTCCGCTGGAATTGCCGCCTCGTACTTCGGCTATGGGCGTGGCGACGCACGTCCGCGCGGGCGTTCCTGGCTGTGGCTGACCGTGCTGGAGGTCTGTGGCCGTTCTTCTTCTGGCAGCCCCTGGCACTGCTGTTACTGATTGCCGGTGGCGGGCTGGCGACCGCCAGCATCGCGCTGCGGCGGTGGCGACGCCGGTAGCGCCGGGCCATGCCCGGCGGGGTACTTGTCAGATACCCAATACGGCTAGGATCGTGCCCAAATCGGGCATCACTGCGACTGGCTCTGCCACGCGGCACACGCGCTAGCCTCCCGCCTGCAACAGCGGGTACGGATTGATCGATTCCCCCTTCCACCACTGCTTCTCCGGCCCCAGCACGTGCACTTCGAAATGCAGGTGCGGGGCCTCGGCGCTGGCGTTGCCGGTGCTGCCTACGTAGCCAATCACCTCGCCACGCTTGATCACCTGCTTTTCGGCCAGGCCATCGGCATAGCGTTGCAGGTGGGCGTAGTAGTAGCACCAGTGCCCGCTCGGCTCGAACTGGTAGATCGTCAGCCCCCCACGCTTGCTGTCGAACAGCTTTTCCACCGTCCCATCGGCCACTGCCAGCACCGGTGTTCCTGCGTCGGCCATGATGTCGATTGCATCATGCACGCGCCCTTCGCTGCGGGCATCGGTGAAGGTATCGCGCAGCTGCGAAGGCAGTACGCCCTGCACCGGCAGCAGCAGGCCGCTTGGCGCATCGGTGGCGCTGGACGGCGGCACCGCCGTGGGAGCCGCAGCGCCCACACGCGGCGTCGCAGCCGCAACCTCCGGCGCCGCAGCCACCGCAGGTGGTGCTGCAGGCCGGGCAACCGCTACTGGCTCACCCGCATCGCGGCGCAGCCACCAGCCCATTCCCACACCCACCAGCACGCCCAGCACGATCAACTGCGAAAGTCGCATCGGCTCACTCCTGCATCACCACGGGAACGGAGGTATCCACCGCATCGGCCACGCGCAGTGCATCCCAGTTGGTCATGCGCACGCAGCCATGCGATTCGGTCTTGCCGACATGCCCGGGTACCGGCGTTCCGTGCAGGCCATAGTGGGGTTTGGACAGATCGATCCAGACCCGGCCGACCGGATTGTTCGGACCGGGCGGCAGCGTGGCCTTCTTCTCGCCTTTGCGCGCATCCCAGAACAGCTTGGGGTTGTAGTGGAACGGCGGGTCGCGATGGACGCCGAGAATCTTCCATTCACCGATCGGCAGCGGATCGTGCTGGCTGCCGGACGAAACCGGCACCTGTGCGATCACCTTGCCCTGCGCATCCAGCAACTGAAGAGTGGAATCGGACTTGTCGACCACGATCTTCGCCGCCTTCGGCAATGCCGCGGGGGCGATGTTGGGCACCTGGATACGGCTGCCGGCCTTGGCCAGATCGACGCCGGGGTTGAGCAACTTCAGAAGGGCAGGGGACGCGTGGAAGCGTTCACCGAGTGCTTCCTCGACGCTGCTGTAACCCAGCGACTTCAGCTTTGCCTGTGCGGCGGGTTTCTTGGGAATGGACTGGAACGGACCGGCAACATCCTCGGCCGTCAGCGTGTAGCTGGCCAGCGGCGCGATCGTCTCGCCCTGGAGAGCCTCCCAGGTGCTGTCGTCCAGCTCTCCGCTCACCGTCAGGCCGTGTGCCGCCTGGAAGCCGGCCACGGCCCGATGCTGGTTGCTGCCGACTTCACCGTCGATCTCGCCCGGGGAGAAATTGGCGCGATCCAGCAACACTTGGGCGTGCAGCGGCGAGCGGGCTGCTGTATCGGGTCCGGGCTTCTCGGCAATGGGCTCCGGCAGCTGGGCCGGCGGCGGTACCTGCGCGAAGGCGGGCGACACCAGCAAGGACAGGGCGAGCAGGGCGGGGCGGTACACGGGCATGAAGATCTCCGGCAGATGGCAGCTCCACCCTGCCCGCAGAGGCTGCGCAGCCTCCGTGAAAGCAACCTGATGCCGGCATGAGCAGGGCAGCCCCGGCGTGGCTCAGGCCCTTGTCGCAGAAGTACGGGGCGGGGCCTCACCAAGGTGAACGGCTGCCGACGCCCGTGCTTGTTGCCGATCAAGATTGCCGGTGGCGCGGCCGATACGGGCGCATCCCCCCGTTTTGGATGTACCCATGGATTACTTGAGGAATGTCAGGGTTGCCTGGCGTCTTGGGCTGGGCTTTGGCCTGTTGCTGCTGCTGGTCGCTGCCGTGGTGGCCACCGGCGCCACCGCCAGTGTCGTGCAGAAGCGCGCGATGCAGCAGGTAGTCGACGTCAGTGTGGCCAAGGTGCGCCTGCTGTCACAGATGCTCGATGCCAACAATCAGATGATGGTGGTGCGCCGCGAAATGCTGATCCGCCAGGGCGAAGACCGCGGCAGCGACGAGAAGCGCATCGCCGACCTGGTCAAGCGCTACGAGGCGGATTGGTCCGCCTATCAGGCCCTGCCGGGCGATGCAGAGGGCAAGGCCATCGCTGAAACCATCGCGGCCAAGCGCGCCCTTGCGCGCCCGCTCAACAAGCAGACCAGCGAACTGATGGAGCAGGGCGACTACCCCGCTGCCGTGGCACTGACCCTGGGGCCGGTGCAGGACGCGGCCAACGGCTGGAACAAGGCGTTGTCCGAGGGAGTCGACTTCGAAGAGAAGGAAAGCCGCGAGGCCGCCGCCGAGGCGATCCGCCTGGGTGAACGCAGTCTGCTGCAGTTGCTGGTGCTGGGAGGCGTGGCCCTGCTGGTCGGCATTGCCGCCTCGGTGATGATCGGTCGCAGCCTGACCGGTCCGCTGGCACGCGCGGTGAACCTGGCCGAGCGCCTGTCCAAGGGCCAGCTGGACCAGGAATTCCGCCTCGGCGGCCGTGACGAGCTGACCCGGCTGGGCGAGGCGATGGCCAGCGTGCGGCAGAGCGTGCAGGCCGCCATCGGGGCGCAGATGCACATGGCCGAGCAGCACGAGGCGGGTGCGATCCGCTACCGCATGGACGCCAGCGCGTTTCCGGGCGATTTCGGGCGCATGGTGCAGGCCACCAACAGCCTGGTGGAATCACACGTGCAGGTGGAACTGCTGATGGCCGAGGTCATGCAGCGCTATGCCATCGGCGACCTCAGCCGCGACCTTCCGGACTATCCCGGCGAGAAGGGTACGCTGACCCGCACCCTGGCCGCAGTGAAACAGAGCCTGCTGGCAGTCAACACCCAGATTGACGACCTGGTCCGCGCGGCGCGCGCCGGAGATTTCAGCGTGCGTGGGGATGCCAGTGCGTTCCAGTATCAGTTCAGGGCGATGGTCGAGCAGCTCAACGGCATGATGGCCAGTTCGCAGGCCAGCATCGCCGACGTCTCCGATGTGCTGCGCGCGGTCTCCGGGGGCGACCTCACTGCGCGCATGGACGGTCACTACGACGGCGTGTTCGCCCGCATGCGCGACGATGCCAACACCACCACGGCCCAGCTGACCGGCATCGTGCGCGGCATCCAGGACGCTGCCGACAGCATCAACACTGCCGCGCAGGAGCTCGCCGCCGGCAACAGCGACCTGTCGCGCCGTACCGAACAGCAGGCCGCCAACCTGGAAGAAGCGGCGGCATCGATGGAAGAACTCACCTCGACCGTCCGCCAGAATGCCGAGCTGGCCCGCCAGGCCGACAGCGAGGCACACGCTGCCGGCGCGGCGGTGCGGGCCACCGAACAGGCAATGGCACAGATGGCGTCTGTGATGGGAGAGATCGATCAGTCCTCGGCGCGCATCTCGGAAATCTCCACGGTCATCGATGGCATCGCCTTCCAGACCAACATCCTGGCCTTGAACGCTGCGGTGGAAGCTGCCCGCGCGGGTGAGCAGGGCCGCGGCTTTGCCGTGGTCGCCAGTGAAGTGCGCACGCTGGCGCAGCGTGCGGGCATCGCCGCCAAGGAGATCAAGGAACTCATCGAAGAGGCGGCAGGCAAGGTGCAGAGCGGTCTGGCGGTCACGGTCGAGTCGGAAGCGGCCATTGCCCGCTTGGCACAGGCCAGCGCACGCACCAACCAGCTGATGAGTGACATCGCTGCGGCGAGCAAGGAACAGGCGGCCGGCATCGAACAGGTCAATCAGGTGGTGGTGCAGATGGATCAGGTGACCCAGCAGAATGCCGCACTGGTGGAAGAAGCCACTGCCGCCAGCCGCGCGCTGGAAGAGCAGGCCAATGCGCTGACCGCGTCGGTCGCGGTGTTCCATATCGAGCAGAGCGGTGCAGTCCGCACGGTGGCAGCACGCGCGGCCTGACCGTCGGCAGCCGCCTCAAGGCACGGGCCGCCACGTGTTCGCGCGTGGTGGCCGGTCAGTCCTGCATGCGGCGGATGCGGCCGTCCTCGATCTTCCAGATCACGTCCTTACCCGTGGAGACGTACAGCGGCGAGCGGGCCCACAGGCTCCAGAACACATGGATCTCGGTCGGTGTCGGGTCCTGCAGGTGGGTGATGAACATCGCCGCACCGGGTGGCGCACGCTTCAGCTGGATGCAGCTGTGGGTGAAGGCGCGGCGGGAGACGATCCGACCGTGGGCGATGTCGAGACGATGCGTGCCGCCCAGCGGAACTACGGCAGGATCGGTGGTGGCGGGCAGCAGGTAGACCGTCCACGCATCGGCGGCCGTACCGGGCGCCGGAAGAACCACGCTGTTGTAGGTCTGCGCGCAGGCGTCGAAGGCGCTGTTCAGCGCCAGCGCCCGTGCGGCGGCAGCGCCGGCCTGGTAGGTCGTTGGCGCCGCTGGAACATCCAGAGTCTCGGTTGCGCCGGTCATCCTTCCCTGCGCGTCGGTGGCGGCCCTATACAGGACCACTGCGCCGTCGCCGATCATGCTGACTTCGTAGTGGCTGCCGCGCTGTTCGGTTATCCAGCCCCTTACCCGGGTGTCGCCGCGCATGTCCTGTTCGAGCAGGGCGTCAGTTGCGCGCTCGGCCGCCAGGTCGTGCTCGAACATCTGCCGGCCACGCGCTTCGGCCTGTGCGATGGCCTGCGCGGTCCCCACATCGTCCGCTGGCGCGGCGGGAGCCCGCGCATTGCCGGAAACGGCAGGTGACGCGGCGCACAGCCACGCCAGCAGCCCCAACATGCCAGTCCATCGTTTCATGGCCCTTTCCTCCCCTCTGCGCCCTGCGGCACCGTGGAGTATGCCGCAGGCCGGTGGTCTACCGCGCGCCACCTTTTTCGGCGATGCTCGCTGAAAAGGGGAGCGGGCATGGACAACAGGGAACCGGAAGGGACCTATGGCGATGTGCCGCGGGTGCAGGGCATCGAGGTGGCTGCGGCGCCACCGGAGCCGGAAGCAGCGACCGACTGGTCGATGCTGCCGCTGACCCGTGGTGATGATGACTCGGCGGTGATGCAGGCGCTGTCCCGCATGCGCCGTGAGCCGGCACTGCTGTTCACCACTGCCTATCTGCTGGTGTCGCTGCTGGGGCTGTGGTGCAGCTTCTGGTTCTACCGGGGATTCGAGCTGTCGATTCTGGATTACCTGCAGCCCAGCGATTTCCTGGTGGCCGGCATCCGTGACCCGGCCTATGCACTGCTGCTGGCTGCGGGCGTGCTGCTGGTGCTGCTGGTGAGCTGGCCGGAAACGCTGCGGATGCGCAATGCGGCCAAGCTCGAGCAACTGCGCGCACGCAACTGGGCATGGCGGGCGGTGCTCATGCGCTCGGTACTGACCAGCTGGGAGGGCGTAGGGCTGCGGCCGCTGACGGCGATGACCCTGGCCGTGGCCGCTTTCATGGCCATCGGCGCGGCCAACTACGTGCAGGTGCGGGGGCAGCAGATCCGCAACGAGGGACGTGGGGAAGTGATCCGCCTGCAGTTGAACGGCGACGCGGCGCCCTTGCCCGGCACCGCGCGCCTGCTGGGCTCCAGCAGCGCATTCCTGTTCGTCTGGTGGCCGCAGCAGCGACGGGCCGAAGCGATTCCGATCGCTGCGGTGCGCAAGCTGCAGGCGGTGGCCGTGGCGGCACCGGCGGCCAAGGGCCGGGCCGGCGATTGACCAAGCCATGGCGCCGCCGGGTGCTGATGCTGCCCGGCGTGCGCCACGTCACCGTGCAGGGCCGCAGGCATCGTGTGCCCGCTGCGCTGCCGGGTGCATCTCAACCGCCTGCGCGGGTCCGCGCGGCCTTCTTCGCGGCGGTCGAGCGTGCCGCCTTCTTTGCCGCCCGGGTTGCTGCTGCCTTCTTCGCGGCCGCACTGCGCGTGCTGGCGGTGGACTTCTTCGCGGGCGCTTTCTTCGCGACAGTCTTCTTTGCGGCCTTCTTCGCCGGTGCTTTTCCCGCAGTGCTCTTCGTTGCGGCCTTCTTTGCCGGTGCCTTCTTCGCCGCCTTCTTCGCAGTTTTCTTCGCAGTCTTCTTGGCGCCCTTGCGGGCACTGCCACTGCGCTTGCCTCCGCCATCCTGCTTGTTCACGGTGGCCCACGCGATGCGTTCGGCGGTGCTTTCACTGGCACCACGCTCGCGCTCGCTTTCCTCGATGTGTTCAGCCTGGCGCTTTTGCTTGTCGGTATAGGCGGATTTGTCTCCACGGGGCATGACACGTCTCCTTGCAGGCGATGGGGGTGAGGCCGTCAGGCCAGTTGCCGCAGCTTCGGTTCGCGGGCCCACTGGCGGGTGGCGGCGACGGCGAGGAAAGCGCCGGCATCGCCCGCGTCGACGATGCCTGCATCCTTGCCCACGCGCGCCGCCTTGAGCAGTACCCGGCCTCCTTCATCGCTGCCGATGGCCTTCAGGTGTGCCCACGCGGTGCTGGCAAATTCCAGCCCCGCGCTGTCGCTGGACAGCCGCTTGCCGGCCTCCTCGCTGAGCACGATCGCGACCGCATCGAACACCGCCGATGGAGTCCCCGCCAGTTGCCCGTCGGCCGCTTGCAGCTTGCCGTTGCTCAGGGTGGCGCCGCCCACCTTGGGAGCCACCAGCTTCACCGCCGCGCCGGCCTTCTCTGCGGCCTTGCGCAGGCTGCTGATGACACCGGCATCGGAGCCTTCATCAAACAGGATGCCGATGCAGCGCCCTTGCAGGGTGGGTCTGTTGCGACCGATCACGCGGACTTCCGGTGCGGGGGGCATGTCCTGTGCCGGCGTAGCAGTGGGCGCCGGGTCGGGCAGGGCGGGCAGCGCCAGTCCTTCCGCCACCCGCTGCGCTAGGGTTTCGTCGATGTTGCGCAGGTGGCTGACGGTACGCACCCGCACCTTCAGCGTTTCCACCTTGGACAGCTCGAACACCAGCGCCGAGGCCAGATGGGCCTGCTCGGGTGCTTCCAGGCTGCGGAAGAACATCCGTGCCTGGCTGTAATGGTCGGCGAAGCTCTCGGCACGCGTGCGCCCCTTGCGGCCGTCATCCGCGCTGGCATGGCTGCGGAATCCGGCCGGTGTCTCGCGCGGGCTGTCGTCCTCCAGCGAACTGGGGTCGTAGGCTACGCGCCCCTTGGGCACCTGCATCTGCATATGTCCATCGCGCTGGTGGTTGGCAAACGGGCACTTCGGCGCATTCACCGGGATCTGGTGGAAGTTGGGCCCGCCCAGGCGGATCAGCTGGGTATCCAGGTAGGAGAACAGCCGGCCCTGCAGCAGCGGGTCGTTGCTGAAGTCGATGCCGGGCGGCACGTTGGCCGGGCAGAAGGCCACCTGCTCGGTTTCGGCGAAGAAGTTGTCCGGCCAGCGGTCCAGCACCATACGCCCGATCACCTTCAGCGGCACCAGCGATTCGGGAATGATCTTGGTCGGGTCCAGGTGATCGAACGGAAATGCGTCGGCCTCCTCTTCCGTGAACAGCTGCACGGCCAGTTCCCATTCGGGGAAGTCGCCACGCTCGATCGCCTCGAACAGGTCGCGCCGATGGAAATCGTTGTCCGCGGCCTGCAGCTTCAACGCCTCGTCCCACACCGTGGACTGGATGCCCAGCTTCGGCCGCCAGTGGAATTTGACGAAGGTGGAGTCGCCGGCCTCGTTCAACAGGCGGAAGCTGTGCACGCCGAAGCCTTCGATCATGCGCAGCGAGCGTGGAATGGCGCGGTCGCTCATCGCCCACATGATCATGTGCATCGATTCGGGCATCAACGAAATGAAGTCCCAGAACGTGTCGTGCGCGCTCGCTGCCTGCGGGAACGCGCGGTCCGGTTCCATCTTCACCGCATGCACCAGGTCGGGAAACTTCATTGCGTCCTGGATGAAGAACACCGGGATGTTGTTGCCCACCAGGTCCCAGTTGCCTTCAGGGGTGTAGAACTTCACCGCGAAACCCCGCACGTCGCGGGGGGTGTCGACCGACCCGGCACCGCCGGCCACGGTGGAAAAGCGGGTGAACACCGGAGTCTTCTTTCCGACTTCGCCAAGGATGCGCGCACGGGTGTACTTGGCCAGCGAGTGAGTGAGTTCGAAATAGCCGTGCGCGGCGCTGCCGCGGGCATGCACGATGCGCTCCGGGATGCGCTCATGGTCGAAGTGGGTGATCTTCTCGCGGAGGATGAAGTCCTCCAGCAGGGTGGGGCCTCGTGGGCCCTGGCGCAGCGAGTTCTGGTTGTCGGCGACGGGGATGCCCTGGGCCGTGGTCATCGGGGGGTGCGTGCCGCCGGCGTGCAGGTGCAGTTCGTCGCCGTCGCCACGGCGATGGTCGGGGGAGGGGGCGGGTGCGCGCTTGCCGGAGGGCTTGCTGGCGGCCATGGGTCCAGGTCCTGTAGCGGGGAAGTCAACCTCTACCCTCGCGCGCCAGACGTTAAGCCCCGGTCCCGCGCAGGTGATCGCGCGGACAAGGGCGCCTCGGCTATGCTTGGCGCATGCGAGTCGAGCCTGCCGACATCGAAGCCCTGTTCGACGCCATCCCGGACGTGCTGTTCTTCATAAAGGACCGCCAGGGCCGTTACACCCACGTCAACCAGACCATGCTGCGGCGGCTGGGCCTGCGCGCGCGCAAGGACGTGATCGGGCGTACCGCGGCCGAGATCTACCCGACCGGCCTCAGTGCGGACTATGTCGACCAGGACGCACGCGTGCTGTCCGGCGAGGTGATCGAGAACCTGATGGAGCTGCACCTGTTCGCCAACCGCGAGCCGGGCTGGTGCCTGACCTGCAAGCGGCCGCTGGTGGTCGACGGCAGCATCGAGGGCCTGATCGGCATCTCGCGCGACCTGGGCCAGAAAGACAGCCTGGGAACCCAGTACGAGCAGCTGCGGCTGGCCCTGGCCCATCTCAACGCGCATTACGCCGAGAACGTGCGCATGCAGACATTGCTGGACATCACCGGGTTCTCGCTGTCCAAGCTGGAGCGCAGCTTCCGCAAGGTGTTCCAGATGACCCCGCAGCAGGTGCTGACGCGGCTGCGGATCCAGATGGCCATGCATCTGCTGCATGGCGACGACAGCATCGCCTGCATCGGCCAGGCCTGCGGGTTCAGTGACCAGAGCGCGTTCACCCGCAAGTTCAAGGCCGAAACCGGTTTCTCGCCGCGCGCCTACCGCGCCCGCATCGGCGAGCCGGCGCTGGCCTGAGCGGCCTGCTGCACTGTGCCTATCCCCACAGGCGCGGGACAGGGTAAGGTGACGCCCCTGTAGCCGCCGCCCACTCCTGCCGATGCCCGCCAGCCCCGTTACGCCTGCCTCGCCCTCCCGCCTGGGCCATTCGCTCAAGCCACGCCAGCTGATCATGATGGGGTTGGGCAGCGCCATCGGCGCGGGCCTGTTCCTGGGGTCCGGTGTGGGCGTACAGGCGGCCGGCCCGGCGGTGCTGGTGTCGTACCTGGTGGCCGGCGCACTGGTGATCATCGTGATGAACGCACTGGGCGAAATGGCGGCGGCCAAGCCGACCAGCGGCGCGTTCTCGGTCTATGCCGCCGACGCCATGGGCGCCACGGCAGGGGCGACTGTCGGCTGGCTCTGGTGGGTACAGCTGGTGATCGTGATCGCCGCCGAGGCCGTGGGAGCGGCGGGCCTGCTGGCCACGGTCTGGCCGGCCATTCCGGTGCCGATGGCCGCCCTGGCGTTCATGCTGTTCTTCACCGCGATCAACCTGCTGGGGGTCAGGAATTTCGGTGAGTTCGAGTTCTGGTTCGCCATTCTCAAGGTGGTGGCGATCCTGGCGTTCATCGCCATCGGTTTCGCGCTGCTGATGGGCTGGCTGCCGCAGGTGACCTCTCCGGGACTGAGCAACTTCACCGCACACGGCGGTTTTGCACCGCAGGGCCTGGCCGGTATCGGCGCAGCCCTGCTGGTGGTGGTGTTCGCCTTCGGCGGCACCGAGATCGTGGCCGTTGCCGCGGCCGAGACCGAGGATCCCGAGCGCAGCATCGCCCGCGCCATCCGCACCGTGGCCTGGCGCATCCTGGTGTTCTACATCGGCTCGCTGAGCGTGATCATCGCCGTGGTGCCGTGGACCAGCGAAGCGCTGAAGTCGCCGTTCGCCGCGGTGCTGGATGCGGCCCGCATTCCGGGGGCGGGCACGGCCATCACGCTGATCGCAGTGATCGCCCTGCTGTCGGCCCTCAACGCCAACCTCTACGGCGCGTCGCGGATGATGTATTCGCTGGCGCAGCGCCGCGAGGCACCGGCCGTGCTGGGCTGGACCGACCCGCGGCAGGTGCCGGTGATCGCCGTTCTGGCCAGCGTGCTGTTCGGGTTTGCCGCGACGGTGATGGAACTGCTGTTCCCGGACAAGGTGCTGCCGGTGCTGCTGAACATCGTCGGCTCGACCTGCCTGCTGGTGTGGACGCTGTCGCTGCTTTCTCAACTGGTGCTGCGCCGCCGTGCGGACCGCCTCGGCTCGCGCCTGCCGTTCCGCATGGCCGGTTTCCCGTGGCTGACCTGCTGCGCCCTGGCGATCCTGGCACTGATCTTCGGCCTGCTGCTGAGCGAGGCGCATACGCGCCTGCAGTTCCTGTCGATGGTGGCCCTGACCGCCACGATCGCGGCCGGCAGTGCCATCGCGCGCCGCATGCGCGAGGCCTGATCCGTACAGCCGAGCGTGGGCTCGGCTCTACAGCGGGCATACATCCCGCGTGCCATCCTGTTCGCGGGGCCGTCATCGGCCCGCTGAACTGGAGCACCCCATGCTGCGCAGTCGTCCGTTCCTGATGTTCACCGGCCAGGCCGAGGCGGCCCTGGCCCTGTACGCCGAGGCGTTCGCCGATTTCCGGCTGCTTGCCCTGCAACGCCATCCCGACGGCGCAGGGGCGGGAGTGCCCGGCCAGGTGCGGCAGGCGACCTTCATGCTCGGCGGCACCAACTATCTGTGCTTCGACAGCCTGGATGTGCACGACTTCACCTTCAGTCCGTCGATCTCGCTGTTCGTCGAGTGCGGTGGCGCCGAACAGTTCGAGCGCGCGGCGCGCGTGCTGGGCGAGGGCGGGCACTGGCTGATGCCGGTGGGCGACTACGATTTCAGCAATCGCTACGGCTGGGTGCAGGACCGGTTCGGTGTGTCCTGGCAGTTGAGCCTGGGGCAGATGCCGGATCCGTGATCGGTTCAGCCGCTGCGCTCGCCGGGCATGGCCCGGCGCTACCGTAAACGAAAACGGCCCGCTTGCGCGGGCCGTTCCGTCAATCACGCTTCGACTTCATCGTCCTTGTAGGCGTCGACCGGGATGCAGGCGCACATCACGTTCTTGTCGCCGTAGACGTTGTCGACGCGGGCCACCGGCGGCCAGTACTTCTGCAGCTTCAGGCTGGGCAGCGGGAAGGCGGCCAGCTCGCGCGGGTAGGCGTGGGTCCACTCGCTGGCCGTCACCGCAGTGGCGGTGTGCGGCGCGTTCTTCAGCGGATTGTCCTCGCGGTCCAGGCGGCCATCCTCGATCGCACGGATTTCCTCGCGGATCTGGATCATGGCATCGATGAAGCGGTCCAGCTCATGCAGCGACTCGCTTTCGGTGGGCTCGACCATCAGCGTGCCGGCCACCGGGAAGCTCAGCGTCGGCGCGTGGAAGCCGAAGTCGATCAGGCGCTTGGCCACGTCCTCGGCGCCGATGCCGCTGCTCTTCTCCAGCGGGCGCACATCGAGGATGCACTCATGCGCCACCAGGCCGTTGCGGCCGGTGTACAGCGTCCTGAAGTGCGGCGCCAGGCGCTTGGCGATGTAGTTGGCATTGAGCTGCGCGACCTGGGTCGCCTTGCGCAGGCCCTCGCGGCCCATCATCGCGATGTACATCCAGCTGATCGGCAGGATCGAGGCGCTGCCGAAGCTGGCGGCGCTGACCATGCCGACGGGGCCGTTGTCACCCAGCTTGCCCGGCAGGAACGGGGCCAGGTGCGCCTTGACCGCGCACGGGCCGACGCCCGGGCCGCCGCCGCCGTGCGGGATGCAGAAGGTCTTGTGCAGGTTCAGGTGGGAAACGTCCGAACCCCACTTGCCCGGCTTGGCCACGCCGACCAGGGCGTTCATGTTGGCACCGTCGGTGTACACCTGGCCGCCGTGCTTGTGGATGATCTCGCAGATCTCGACCACCTCCTCCTCGAACACGCCGTGCGTGGACGGGTAGGTCATCATGATCGCGGCCAGGCGGTCGCTGTACTTCTCGGCGTTGAGGCGGATGTCCTCGACATCGACATTGCCGTTGGCATCGGTCTTGGTGACCACCACCTTCATGCCGCACATCTGTGCCGAGGCCGGGTTGGTACCGTGGGCCGAATCCGGAATCAGGCAGATGTCGCGATGCTCCTCACCACGCGAGCGGTGGTAGGCGCGGATCGCCAGCAGGCCGGCGTACTCGCCCTGTGCCCCCGAGTTCGGCTGCAGGCTGACCGCATCGTAGCCGGTGCATTCGACCAGCATCGCTTCCAGCGACTCGATCAGTTCCTTGTAGCCCAGTGCCTGGTCGGCCGGCACCAGCGGATGGATCTGCGAGAACTCCGGCCAGGTCACCGGGATCATCTCGGCGGTGGCGTTGAGCTTCATGGTGCACGAGCCCAGCGGGATCATCGTGCGGTCCATCGCCAGGTCCTTGTCGGCCAGTGAACGCAGGTAGCGCAGCAGTTCGTGCTCGCTGTGGTGCGTGTTGAACACCGGATGGGTCAGGAACGCGGACTGGCGCAGCAGCCCGGCCGGCAGAGCGTCGGCGGTGCTGGCATCCAGTGCATCGACATCGGCTTGGGCACCGAAGACGGCGGCCAGCGCGACCACATCGGCGCGGGTGGCGGTCTCGTCCAGGCTGATGCCGACCGAGTCGCTGTCGATCGCGCGCAGGTTGTAGCCGGCGGCGCGCGCCTTGGCGTGGATCTCATCGGCGTGCACACCGGTGACGTGCAGGGTGTCGAAGAAGTCGCCAGCAACCTGCACGCCGGCCTTGCGCAGTGCGGCGGCCAGGATCGCGGCCAGGCGGTGGGTGCGGCGGGCGATGCGGGTCAGGCCTTCCGGACCGTGGTAGACGGCGTACATCGAGGCCATCACCGCCAGCAGGACCTGTGCGGTACAGATGTTGGAGGTGGCCTTCTCGCGGCGGATATGCTGTTCGCGGGTCTGCAGGGTCAGGCGGTAGGCCGGGTTGCCCTGCGCATCGATCGAGACGCCGATCAGGCGGCCGGGCATCGAGCGCTTGTAGGCGTCGCGGCAGGCCATGAACGCCGCGTGCGGGCCACCGAAGCCGAACGGCACGCCGAAACGCTGGCTGTTGCCGACCACGATGTCCGCGCCCCATTCGCCCGGTGCGGCGAGCAGGGTCAGCGCCAGCAGATCGGTGGCCACGGCGACCAGGCCGCCGCGTGCATGCACGGCCTCGACCAGTGCCCGGTAGTCGGCCACCTGGCCGAACGTATCCGGATACTGCAGCAGCACGCCGAAGCTGTCCGCTTCCAGCGCTTCGGCCGGGGTGCCGACGCGCAGCACGATGCCCATGGGCTCGGCGCGGGTGCGCAGCAGCTCCAGGGTCTGCGGGTGCACGGCATCGTGCACGAAGAAGGTGTCCGACTTCGACTTGGCCGAACGCTTGGCCAGGGTCATCGCTTCGGCCGCTGCGGTGGCTTCGTCCAGCAGCGAGGCGTTGGCGATCTCCATGCCGGTCAGGTCGGCGCACAGGGTCTGGAAGTTGATCAGCGCTTCCATGCGGCCCTGCGAGATCTCTGCCTGGTACGGGGTGTAGGCGGTGTACCAGGCCGGGTTTTCCAGGATGTTGCGCAGGATCACGTTCGGCGTGTGGGTGCCGTAATACCCCTGGCCGATGAAGCTGCGCAGCACGGTGTTCTTGTCGGCGATCGCGCGGATCTTCGCCAGCGCCTCCACTTCGGTGATCGACTCCGGCAGCGCCAGCGCTGCCGGCGACTTGATCTTGGCCGGCACGATGGCATCGGTCATCGCATCCAGCGACGCGTGGCCGACGACGTCGAGCATCTGCGCGATCTCGGCGTCATTGGGGCCGATATGGCGCTCGACGAACGCACTGTGGTGCTCGAGCTCACGCAGGGAAGGGGTGTTCTGGGACATGGCGAAGGATCCGTCAGGAAAGGGCACACGCACGGGCACAAGCCGCCGGATGGCGGGCTGCGGGGCGCCCCTCTGTCCTTTTGCCTGAGAGTTTGGAAGCGCGGCTGGCCGCAGCTTCGTGCCCCTTCGGCGCCGGATCGAACCGGTCTCTCCAGAGTTGTGTTGCGGGTGGTATCGGGCCTGAGCGATTACGGGCGTTGCGCCTTCGGCAGCGGTGTTCCGCTTCTCCCACCGTGTTGCCCGCCGATTATAGCCGGTTATGGCCTGCTGCCGGGGCCGCCCGGGCAGGGCCGGCGCCTGAATGGCCGATGGCCCGGGGCGTGCGTTTTGTGCGGTGCTGCATGGCATCGGGCGCATTCCCCGCCTATGATGGGCGGATACCCGAATTCATCTGGCGCCGTCCCTGCTGCAGCGGGACCGGCGCCCGCCGTGCGTGCCGCGCATGGCCTTGCCGGACACCGTTCACATGACCGCCGCTGTTGCTCCGTCCACCCGTCGCATGGCCCTGCTGCTCGCGGGCCTGGCCATGTTCGGCCCGTTCTCCATCGACACCATTTTCCCGGCCTTCCCGCAGCTGGCCCAGCGCTTGGCGGTGGATGAGGTGGCCGTCCAGCAGACCATCAGCGTCTACCTGCTGTTCTATGGCCTGATGAGCCTGGCGCACGGGCCGCTGTCGGATGCCTGGGGCCGCAAGCGGGTGATTCTCGGCGGCCTGGTGGTATTTGCCGGGGCCTCGGTCGGCTGCGCGCTGTCCACCGATCTGCCGACCCTGCTGGCGTTCCGCGCGCTGCAGGGCCTGTCGGCGGGCGTGGGCATGATCGTCGGCCGCGCGGTGATCCGTGACCTGTACCACGGCCATGACGCCCAGCGGTTGATGAGCCAGGTCTCGATGCTGTTCGGCATCGCGCCGGCCATCGCCCCGATCATCGGTGGCTGGATTCTGCTCAGCGGTGCCGGCTGGCCGCTGATCTTCTGGTTCCTCGTGGTGTTCTCGCTTGTGCTGCTGGTGGCCACCGCGCGCTTCCTGCCGGAAACGCATCCGCCGGAGGCGCGGGTACCACTGTCGCCGCGCGCACTGCTGCGTGACTATGTGCGCATCGGCTTCAACCCGCGTTTCCTGCGCCTGGCACTGGCCGGCAGCATCGGCTTCGGCGGCATTTTCCTGTACATCGCGTCCGCGCCGGTGTTCGTGATGCAGCACCTGCATCTGGGCGAAGGCGACTTCGCCTGGCTGTTCATTCCCACCATCGGTGGCATGACGGCCGGCGCGTTCCTGTCCGGGCGCATGGCCGGGCACACCACGCCGACCCGGCAGGTGACCATCGGCTTCTCCCTGTGCGCGCTGTCGACACTGCTCAACGTCGGCTACGTGGTGCTGGCGCCGCAGTTCGCGCTGCCGTGGGCGGTACTGCCCATTTTCCTGGGCGGCATGGGCATGGCGCTGATCTTCCCGATCCTGGCGCTGGCCGTGCTCGACATGTATCCGCACCAGCGCGGCCTGGCCTCGTCGCTGCAGGCCTTCGCGCAGCTGATGGTCAGCACCGTGGTGGCCGGCGTCGTGTCGCCCCTGCTCAGTGCCAGCCCGCTGCATCTGGCGCTGGGCCAGGCCGGCTTCTTCGCCGCCGGGTTTGTGTTCTGGTACTGGGAACACCGCCGTGAGCGCGCAGTGCAGGCCGTGGCCACGGGCCTCTGACCGGCCGCAGGGGCGGTGGCGGGCGACCCGTGAAGCGGCGCAACGGGCGGGGTGCGCTATCCTTGCGCCCCCCCGTAGCGATGCCGCCCCCATGTCCACCACCTCCAAGACCCGTCGCGACCAGCGCCGCCGCCAGGAAGAGAAGGCTGCCAACAAGGCCGCTGCCCAGACTTCGCCGGTGGAGCCGCATGCCGAACTGCGCGATGCGCAGCGCACGCTGCTGGCAGGTGTCGTGCGCCGCGATGGCGAGTGGGTGCTGGGCATGGATGGCCGTATCGCCGGGCATAGCGAGAGCGCCGCGCAGGTGCTGGCGTTGATCATGCAGGCCGGTGAACTGCACGAGCGCAACGGTACGCCGGTGCGTCTGATGTATTCCGACGCGCTGCGTGATGCCGCGCAGGCCGAGGCCAGGGAGAAGGGCCAGACCTTCGAGGAATACAAGGCCGAGCTGGCCGCCGCGATGGCGGCGAAGAAGAACAGCTGACCCGTGTGGGTAGCGCCGGGCCATGCCCGGCGAACGCAGCGGTGTGATCAAGGCCGCCGGGCATGGCCCGGCGCCACCGGAACGAAAGGGGCGGATCCTCGCGGATCCGCCCCTTTTCTCATTTCGCCACCGGGGCCGCAGCGCTGGCCTGCCAGCCGCACATCTGGCCTTCGTTCTGCTGCTTGAGCCACTCATTGACCGGGCTGAAGTACTCGATCATCGGGCCGGCATCCAGCTTGTCGGTGCCGGTCAGCTCCTTCAGCGTGGCCTGCCACGGCTGGCTGGCGCCCTTGCTGAGCATCGCCCAGTACTTCTGGCCGGCTTCCTTGTTGCCGTAGAAGGTACACTCGTGCAGCGGGCCCTTGTAACCCGATGCATCGCACAGGCCCTTGTAGAACTGGAACTGCAGGATGCGGGCGAGGAAGTAGCGGGTGTACGGCGTATTGCCCGGCACGTGGTACTTCGCGCCCGGATCGAAGAACTCCTCGCCGCGGGTGCTGGCCGGGGCAACGCCCTGGTATTTGGCCTTCAGATCCCACCATGCCTTGTTGTAGTTGTCGGCGGTGATCGATCCGTCAAACACGCCCCAGCGCCAGCGGTCGATCATCAGGCCGAAGGGCAGGAATGAAACGCCCGACAGCGCCATGCGCATCTGCGCGTTGATCACGGCCTCGCGGCTTTCCTGCGGTGCGTCAACCAGGCCGATCGAGTTCAGGTACTTGGGCGTCATCGCCAGCACGATCGTGTCGCCGATTGCTTCGTGGAAGCCATCGTTGGCGCCGCCCTGGAACAGGGGCGGCAACGGGTTGTAGGCCAGGTCGTAGTAGATGTGGCCCAGCTCGTGATAGATGGTGGTGAAGTTCTCTTCGTTCGGCTTGATGCACATCTTGGTGCGCACATCGCCTTCCATGTTCATGTCCCAGGCGCTGGCGTGGCAGACCACGTCACGGTCGTCAGGCTTGATGAACTGGGTCTTGTCCCAGTACGACTGCGGCAGCGAGGGCATGCCCAGCGACACGTAGAAATCCTGTGCGCGCTCGGTCATCTGTTTCGCGGTACGCAGTTCGGCCTCGCGCTGGGCCCTGTACTGGCCCGCGACGCTGGCATCCCTGCCGGCCTTGGCCAGCGCAGCACTCAGATTGGTCTGGTACTGCTTTTCCAGTGCGGCGGTGATGTCCAGGCTTCCGGCACCGGGATAGGGCTCCAGCTGGTCCCACAGGTTGGACCAGTCCTGCTGCCACATGTTGCCCAGCAGGTGCGCGGCGATCAGGCCATTACCCACCTCGGCCTTGTCCTTGCCGTAGGTCTTGTCCAGCTTGCCGCGCGCGTAGCAGTGCAGCTGCTCGTACATCGGCTTGACCTGCTCCCACAGGCGGTCGGTTTCCGGCCCGATCTGCTCCGGCGGCATGTCATAGCCGCTGCGCCACATCTGCCCGGCATCGGTGAAGCCCATGCCCTTGGCACCTTCGTTCACCAGGCTGACGAACTTCTGGTAGTCGCCACGCATGTTCCGCGTGGTGCTGTGCCAGCCCTGCCAGGCATCAAGCTGCGCGTCGTAGTCGCGGCTGCGTGCCAGCACCTGTTCCAGTTCCCCCAGCTGGCGGCAGGAGGCCGGGTCGTTGGCATCGGTGCAGTACTTGCCAGCACCGTAGCTGCCCTCCATGCGGGTGGCGATCTGGGTCAGCTCGGCCAGCTTGGCCGGGTCGCGCGGTGCCGGCATCGAGGACATCAGCTTCAGCAGATGGATCGCACGCTTGCTGTCTGCGCTCATCGGCTGGCCCTCGAACTTCGCGGCCTGCTCGATCCAGCTGTTGAGCTGGGTCAGTGAACGCTCGTTGGCCTTGGCCGCGATGCGCTCCGAATCGCTGTTGATGTAGGTGGAAGACAGCCACTGCGCCGAGGTCATCTCCGGATAGGCAGCCTTGTATTCGGCATTGATGCGGGCAACGAACTGGTCGGCGGTCTCGCCGGCCGGTGCGCTGCTGCCGGCGGTCTCGGCGCCGGGGGACGCTTCCTTCTTGCAGGCAGCCAGGGCCAGCGTGGCGGCGGCGACAGCAGCGGCCAGCAGGAGATGACGGTGTTTCACGGGCGGTCCTTGGGTGGTGAACGACGGCCGAAGGCTAGTGGGCGCGCGTGCCCACCGCAAGTGGGGAAGGTTGGTGGGGTTCGGCAGGGCTTGCAGCCCTGCACCCGCAGAAGCCAAGGCACGTCAACGGCAGAAGCAACAGCAACAGCGGGCTATACGTGGGATGGCGGGGCGGTGTGGGCTTGCAGGACACGCCATAAACCCATCCTTGGGGCTCGATGGCGCCATCCATGGCGCCAACGGTCCTGCAAGCCCACACCGCCCCACCTCTGACAGATCGCGGCGGCCGTTGGTGGGTGTCGACCTTGGTCGACACATCTGT